>JAISKJ010000003.1:0-300000 GCA_031260975.1 Christensenellaceae bacterium | reverse complement strand
AAAAAACTGCAAAGCGGCGCAGACATAGTATGGGACGGAATAGGCGATTGGTTTTTGGATATTATTATAGACAAAAAGCTGGACATTCTGGCAGAAATAGTCCTGAACAACGAATTTATTAAATGCAATAGGCATTATGAAGATCTGAAAAATGTATGTAGGTATTCTAAGCTTTCAGAAATAAATGATGATGCAGGAATTCTTATGCATGTAGGAAACAATTTTGCAACCTTTGAAAAAGAAGTTGTGAAGCATATACTAAAACTTGACTCAAATATTCTGATAACCAACCCCAACTATATACACGGAATACTTCCTCTCCTCAGTCAAGAACAGCAAGCTAGGGTAGCCTACAGATTAAGCGATATGAGTCCATCTTATGAAATATGTAAGCTCTTTTATCAAATGTATCGCCAAAATAAAGAACTGTCCACTCCTTCTCCTTTGATGTCTTATGGCGCCCAGCGAATACTAATTGAAAAACTTGATAAGTATGAAATAGCTTATCTCGCCCTTCAAGAAACTGATACCACGGGAATAACCATAGAAACACTAAATAATATTCTCGAAAATCCCCTTCCCGCGCGTGACGGCCCAAATCCCAATGTTGGCGACGACGGATTTGAATATAAAATAATCGACTAAAAAAGACCATTAAGGTCTTTTTTTCTACTATCCTTTAATCAAGAGTAAGGGATGCTTCACTACACCATACTATCTTAGTGAAAAGACATATGTGCACAGTCCTCACTTACACTCAAACAGATTCTTCCCTGCGGTTACATCAACAGTTAGTGGCACACTCAGATGAAGCGCTCCTTCCATCTCTTTTTTAAGGATTGTTATCACAGCGTTGAGCTCATCTTTATAGGTGTCAACAATAAGCTCATCATGCACCTGCAAAATAAGACGGCTCTTAAGCTTCTTAACTTTTAGCGCCTGAGACACGCGTACCATAGCAATCTTTATTATGTCGCTGGCTGAGCCCTGAAGCGGCATATTCATAGCTGCCCTCTCTCCAAAGTGACGCAAGTTATAGTTTGACGACAAAATTTCGTTTATCTTTCGGCGCCTGCCCAAAAACGATACAACAAAACCATGTTTTTTTGCAAATTCAACATTGCCGTCCATATATTGCTTTACACTCGGATACCTTTCAAAATAGGTGTCAATATACTCCTTGGCACGCTTTACCGGAACACCAAGGCCGCGACTTAGGCCAAAATCACTTATACCATAAATTATACCGAAGTTAACAGCCTTTGCGCTTCTCCTCATGTCTGCAGTAACCTCACTGAACGGCACCCTGAACACCTCACTTGCCGTTTGAGTGTGAATATCCTTTCCTACAATATATGCATTAATAAGATTAGGGTCGTTGCTCATGTGTGCCAGCAGACGCAGCTCAATCTGCGAATAGTCAGCCGAAACCAGCCAGCCGTCGTCAGTACTCGGAATAAATATCTTCCTAAGATACTTGCCTTCTTCGCTGCGGATGGGAATATTCTGAAGATTAGGCTCGCTGCTACTCAGCCTTCCGGTGGCGGTTAGCGTCTGATTGAATATCGTATGAATAAAGCCCGCGTCGTTGCGAGTTGGTTGACTTTGTTGCTTTGTAACAACATCTCCGCCGCTACTGATATTCTTAAACGCCTCAACATAAGTGGAGTTAAGCTTTTGCACCTGTCTAAAACGCATAATAAGCGGCACAATCGGATGAGCATCCTGCAACTCCTCCAAAATCTCTATGCCCGTCGAATTCTTTTTGTTGTTAAAGGCTTTAAGTTTAAGTTTTTCAAACAGCACAACTCCCAACTGCTTTGGCGAGTTCAGATTAAACTCCTCGCCCGCCTGCATATATATTACTTTCGTAAGATCAGAAAGCTCAGCAGTATATCTGTCTGAAAGCTCATCCAACTGCTTTCTGTCAACCTTAAAGCCGTGTGTTTCCATGTCAAATAAAACCTCAATCAGCGGAAACTCCACTTCATAATATAATTTATTAAGACTATACTCCTCCAGCTGATTTTTTAAAGTCTTTTCAAGATGCCATATGTTGGTGGAAACAAACTCTTTTTCAAGATTATAAAACTCACACAAATTATGCTTGGGCGTAGGCCGGTCTCCCGCATAAATCAGATAATGAGCCAGCATACAATCAAACTTACAGCCTTCAAGCTTGGTCTTAAATTTGCTCAAAATATGCTTCTGCTCTTTATAATCATATAAATATTTAACTATCTTTTCGTCCTCAAAAACAGGCTTTAGAATTTCTATCACCTTTTCATTTTCAAGCCCCTGATCCAAAAGATTGCCTTCAAAAGCTATCACAAATTCGGTTTTGTCGTCATACGACATATTTATACTATTAGAAATTTCAAAAGTAACCGCTCCTGCAGTCTTTATTTTTTGTAGCAAATCCTCAATCTGACCATACTCTTTCAGCTGCTCTATTTTAGCTTTATTGGTTTTTTCTATTTTTATATCCGGCCTAAACAACTCCTGCCGCTTTAAAAGACTATTGAAGTTATACTCTCTGAATATCTCATAAACACTTTCATTAAACGGACGGTCAAACTTAAAGTCGTCAAGACAAAATTTTATGTTCACATTTTTGTCAATTGTGGCAAGAGTTTTTGAAAGATATGCCATTTCTTTGCCATCTTTGAGATTTTCGTGAACTTTACCTTTAATATTGTCAATGTTTTGATAAATGCTGTCAATGTTGCCGTATTCCGAAATCAGCGCAAGCGCCGTTTTTTCACCAATACCCTTTACCCCCGGAATGTTATCACTAGCATCCCCCATTAAGGCCTTTAATTCAACCACCTGCCATGGCTCCAAGTTCATCTCGCGTTTGATGGCCTGTTTATTCATAAGCATAATCTCACTTATGCCCTTTTTGGTCAGATATACCGAGGTATCATCATCAATAAGCTGCAAGCTGTCTTTATCCCCTGTCAAAATAATCTTTTCTGCCTGAGTTTTTGCTGCAATTGTGCCGATAATATCATCTGCTTCAACACCCTCTTTTTCAAAAAGCTTTATGTTCATGGCACCAAGCATACGTTTTAAAATCGGAAACTGCACCTTAAGCTCCTCGGGTGTAGCCTTTCGCGTGGCCTTATATTCTGAATACAAATTGTTTCTGAAAGTTTTTTTGCCATAGTCAAAAGCCACCACAATGCGGGTGGGAGAAATATCATTTATGGCCCGCAGCAATATGTTTACAAATCCGTAAACCGCATTTGAATATTCACCGTTTTTGTTTGAAAGAAGAGGTAAAGCATAAAAAGCACGGTTAATTATGCTGTTGCCGTCAATAATCAATAATTTTTCCATATCTAAATTATACCTTAATTTTGTTTTTTTAACAAACAAAAAAGCTCATACCACCAATTAGGGCACATATACCATATCTGTCATTGATGCAAATCATTTATTTACGTTTGTGTAAACTTCCTCTTACACCTCGCTGAACCTTGCCCTGTACCCTTTTCTCGCCAGCCTGAAGATTTCAATAAAATTTTTATGTTCATTCACAGCAGCCTTTGGTGTGAATATGATGTAGTTTTTGCTTTTGCGCGTTTTTATGCCGCTTAGGCGGTTTTTTGCCATAGCTTTTGCGCAAAATCAGCGCAGAGTTACCCACCACCAAAACTGAGGACGCATTGTGAACAACAGCCCCCCAAACAGGGTCCAGCCATCCAAGAGTGCTCATAATAATTGCTGCAAAGCTGATGGTCATTGATATTGCTATGTTAACTTTAATTTTTCTCATAACAGTTTTGCTGAGCTTAAGCATATTTTCAACACTTTTTAAGTCACTGTTCATAACGGCAACATCAGCAGTTTCAATGGCTATATCGCTACCAAGGGCTCCCATTGCAATACTGCAGTCGGCCGCGGCCAGCGCAGGAGCGTCATTTACACCGTCACCCACCATACACACTTTGTTATTATTGTTTTTAATACCTAACACAGCATTAAGCTTATCTTCAGGCATAAGACCTGCTCTGATTTCCTTAACTCCGCACTCAGCAGCCACCGTGGTTGCAGCATTTATATTGTCACCCGTCAACATAACAGTATTATATCGTGTGTTAATGCTGCTGATGACTTCTTTTGCCCCGCTTTTTATTGTGTCACTTAAAACTATCGCCCCCGCAACAGCAAAGCCGGATATAATCACAACCACCGAATAGCCTTTGTCAATATATTCTGTAAGAACGCTGAGATTTTTGTCTTTATATTCCTCGGCAGCATTCTTAAAGCTTACAACCTTAACAAGCTTGCCGTCAATTTTGGCCGAAACTCCTACCCCCAAAAGCGACTTTGTGCCGTTGGGCTCTATCAATGCTACCTTATCTTTAGCATAACTATATATAGCCTTTCCTATAGGGTGCTCAGAATACTTTTCAGCACTTCCGGCAAGCTGCAGAACCCCGTCAGCGGTGAGCTTGCCAAACGGTATAACTTCCTGCACCATAAGACATCCGGTAGTGATTGTACCTGTTTTGTCAAACGCAACGGTTTTTACACTTGACATACGCTCAATAGCGTCTCCGCTCTTGATGATAATTCCATTAAATGCGCCGTTGCCAATTCCAGCCGCCACTGCTGTGGGGGTAGCAAGCGTCAAGGCGCACGGACAAAATACCACCAAAATGGTAGCTCCTCTGATTAAACTTTCTATCCATGTTTCACCAAAGCCAAAAAAAGAAATCAAAAATACCACCACAGACAAAAGCATAGCACCCGGAACAATAAAGCCGGCCCATTTGTCGGCAAGACGCGATATGGGTGCCTTTTGCCCCTCTGCTTCACTCACAAGCTTAGTAAGCTTGTTTATTGTCATATTCTGAGGTTCTTTGGTTACCCTAATTTCAATCGCACCCATTTTATTCCATGTAGCGCCCCAAACACTGTCACCCTCACACTTGTCAACAGGCACAAACTCACCTGTCATGCTAGACTCATCAATGGCACTCTCGCCCTTTATAATAACTCCGTCAACAGGCACCATCTCATGCGGCATAACCACAATAATGTCGCCTATCTTAACTTCAGCTATATCAACCTTTTTAATTTCATCGCCAAATCTTATGTTTGCAGTTTTGGGCGACATACTAATTAGTTTCTCAATACCTCTACGTGACCTATTGACCGTCCAAGCCTCCAAAAGGCCTCCCAGCGACATTAAAAATGCAATCTCACCTGCGGCAAACACATAGCCGTGCATATGTGTACCACTCATTACTCCGCCAAGCCTCAGCCCTTCCAAAATTAGACATGCAATTATAGCCACAGTCACCAAAAGGCTGGAGTTTATCTTTTTCTTTTTAAGCCCTTTAACGGCACTGATTATGATAGGATATCCGCACAGTATTATTGCAACATATGAAAAATCTAAAAAGCTTACGCTTCCAATTCCCACCAAATGCCATATATCAATAAAACCCAAAACCAAGCATACAAGAGATATGCTCAAAAATATAAGCCGTCGTTTTAGATTGCTTTTATGTTCATGTCCGCATCCGCAACTGCACGCACTATTTTTCTGCTCACAGCCGCATTCTAAAAGTTTTTGCCGCTCCCTGGCCTTCTGACACTCGGGGCAGTCACACAAATCTTCCATATACACCCTTTAGACGACACAAAAACTATGACAATACACAGCCTCAAATTTTGTGCCGCCATCATACCTTTTAAATAAAACAAAATATTATCAAAAGATATTAAACAAAAATATCAAAACATCAAGGCCTCTTAAAATTTGTCTAAATCTTATAAATTTATTTTATGTGAACTCTGTCACAAATATATTATATCACCAACAGCCCGCAAACGCAAATTATTTAATAAAATAAAAGTTGTATTCTCAAAACAATTGACATATTGACTTTTGGACCATCAAAGAGTATAATAGGAAAATATGAAAAAAATAAGTAATTTTATAGTTAAATACCATCTTTTTCTTCTCGTCTTTTTTGTAGCAAGTATTATTGTTGCGTGCATTTTTATTCCAAAAGTTAATATCAACAACGACATAACAAAATATCTGCCACAGGGCTCACCTTCGGTTGAGGCCATAAAAAAACTCACGGATGCTTTCGGAGGCCAAACAAGCACCCAAATTATGATTGAAAATATAACTCCGCAAGAGGCCATTCAAATAAAGGAACAGCTTGCAAACGTAGACGGCATAAACTCAGTTGTATATGACGAAAACAACAATTATAAAGACAATTCAGCCTTATTTGTTGTAAACATGGATTATGACGGCTATAGTTCTGAGGCCAAAGACGTGATTGAAAATATAAGGCAAATATTGAACCTATACGACATATACTTATCGGGTGACGTAATCTCCTCTTCTTATATGGACACTGTTCTTAGCAGAAATATGCCGATTATTCTGGCAATTTCCTGTGTAATAATTCTATTGATACTTATTTTCACTTCCACTTCATGGATAGACCCTCTCATCTTTGCAATTATTCTGGGCGGAGCTATTGCCATAAACTTAGGCACAAACGCTCTGCTGCCGAATGTTTCGTTTATAACACACTCAATATGTGTCATAATGCAGATGGCTCTTGCAATGGATTATTCAATCATGCTGTTGCATCGCTTTAACGAAGAAAAACAAAAAAATAAAAACCGGAAGGAAGCACTCAGCACAGCTCTTGCCCGCACATTTGGGCTGGTGTCATCCAGTAGCCTTACCACAATTGCAAGTCTGACAGCGCTTATGTTTATGCAGTTCACCATAGGCCTTGACGTAGGATTAGTGCTTGCAAAGGGTGTTTTAATCAGCATGCTCTGCGTATTTCTATTTATGCCGGGAGTGCTTCTACTGATGGCTAAACCGCTTGAAAAAACCAAACACCGAAGCATGCACGCGCTAATTCTCAACGGTGTGAACAAAAGATATAACGAAATTCACTCACTTAACACAAATGCCGATCAGAACTTTGCCACTGCCCTGTCAAATGGACAGGAACCTAAAGTTTATAAACCCAAAAAAGTACTTACCTTCGGAAGTTTTCAAAAGGCAACCAAAGTTATCATTCCGTGCATAATTCTGGTACTTATCGTTGTCGGAACATACTTTCAGCAGACAAATCTTCAGTATACCTACAGCATTAATACAGCAACCGATAAAAACGCAGCGGTAAACGTTGACAGCAAAAAAATACAGGAAAGATTCGGACTTCAAAACGGGCTTGTTGTTATGGTGCCTAAGGGCGACTATGAAAAAGAAAAGCTCCTTGAGGATTATATCCTAAACTATCAGGCTCACGGCCAAAACATAATCAACAGCAGCTTTACATTCCTAAATACCGGTCTTTTAAAAGAATATTCCGCAAACGAATTTGTCAGCGAATTTAATATACCCAACCCCATAGTTATGGGAGTATTTGCCCTAATGCAAAAAGACCCTGACACCGACAGCGTGATGTTAATTGACTTTTTAGAGGCGGCCAGCACCTCGCAGTTTGCGATAACCTATTTGCAGCCGCTTCAGACAGTCATCGACAACCTTTATCAAAATGTTGCGGCACTCACCGTTCCGCTTGACGCCTATCAGTTTGCAGCGGTCTACAACACAGACCCTACTCATGCCGAAGAAATTTGGACAGACCTCGGGCAAAGTTTTAACACACCGATAGAAACACATATAATAATCAGTTATATCGTGCAAAATATTTCGTTTATACAAATTACTCAAAACCCAATGGCTCAGGCACAGTTTATCGCAATATATTCACTATATCAGATTTCCAACCTTCAGCTTGTGGATATTGTGGATATGCTCGAACAGGGAAGCTTTCCTTATTTACCCAACGAATACGCTTTTATGCTTGCAGATATGATAAACAGCCTTGACATTCCTCCGCTTGACACTGTCTATGAATTATTTGAATATTTAAGCCAAAACCAAACAGTAACAACTCTCGCAGCAGACTATCAGCAGGAAATAGACGCTGCATACATGGCAGCAAATACAGCCCGCAGCATGTTTGAAAACGGCAGCTACTCCAGATTGATTTTCAATATTAATCTTGCCGTTACTGACCCCAACGCTTTTGCGTTTATTAAAGACCTAAGGGTTTATACCGACCAGCTTTACGGTGAAAATTACATAGCAGGCGGCAGCCCCACTATGCTTGACATAAGCGAAACCTTTAACAGTGACATAATCACTATCAACCTGATTGCCTTTCTTGCAATTTTACTTATATTGTTGATGAGTTTTCGTTCAATTTCTATTGCGCTGCTGCTGACTTTGCTCATTCAGGGGGCCATCTTCATAACAATGGGCAGCAATGCAATACTAGGTTCTCCCATATTTTTCATCTGCTATCTGCTTGTTATGTGCATTCAGATGGGTGCCACCATAGACTATGCAATTCTTATTTCCGACCGATATATTGAAGCGCGCAAAACAAACAACAAATATAAAAGCGCTGCTATTGCGCTGGAGCGTTCCATCACAACAATCCTCACAAGCGGACTGATTATCACTCTTTCAAGTTTTGTTGTAGGATTTATGAGCGAGGTTGCTTTGATATCAGCCTTCGGCAAGCTTCTGGGGCTGGGATGTTTGATATCCATGCTGGTTATAATATTCTCACTTCCTCAAATACTCATACTCTGTGACAAAATAATAAAAAAGACGACCTACAAGGCAGACTTCAGTGCAAACAAAACTGCTGAGCCTCTGTATTTGAGCTATGAATATGAAAATAAGTCCGGAAAAGAAAAAGCAAAAAAATAACAGCATAATTGCTGTTGTTTTTCTTTAAAATGTGCGGCCTTATTGCTTGGCAAATTTTTATTATTCTAGCTTACATTAGCACTTCCGCAATAAGGACACTTTCTGCTCTCTGCGCTAACTTCATATTTAGCGCCGCAGCCGCTGCATTTTACTACACAAATATTGTTGGCGGCCTTTACCTCCTGCTGCTTACTTTGTTCAGCCAGATTTATAATCTGAGTATACCCTCTGTCTACCGTATATCCTTTAAGATATCCCCCTGAAATAAGCGCGGCAATCCTGCGGTTTGTTTCTTTCTGGCTTGTGTTGCAGTGAGTTGAAAGCTGTAGCGTGTCAGAAATTTTTTCGTCAATGATGGCGCGCTTTATCTTTTCCATGCCCTTATATTTTGCATAAGATGTCCATAGCAGCGGTGTTCCATAAAAGCCAACCAAAATGCACGCTATAAAAAATGCCATTCCAAGTATGCTTAACACTGACCCAAGATTTACAGCACACAAAACCGTGCCTACCACTCCGACCGGTAGCGCTATACTAGACAAGAGTGACAGCACAAGCTGGAGCATTATAATCTTATCCAAATTTTTGCTTTTCATATAAAACCTCAAAAGCAGTATATCAAAAATCACAGCAAAAGGCAACAATTTATAATTTGTTGACAGCTTAAAATTTTGGTAAAAATATAAGCAACCCCACTATAACCGCCAAAACAGAAGCCGCCAAAACCGCCCCTGCCGCCATATCTTTTATGTCTCTCGTCCGATTGTTTCTAAAGGCAAGCGTAGCATCTAAAAAGCGCTCTAAACATGAGTTTATTATTTCGGTTATAACCACCAAACCGACAAAGCCCAGCAATACGCCCCATTCCAAGGCGTTTAAATTAAAATACACTCCCAAAATTAAAATAATAAGTGTAATTATTGTATGTATTCTAAAGTTTCTTTCAAGAGCAAAAACCCGCATTAGACCTCTTAGAGCATTGCGCAAACTTATCAAAAATCTTTTGTTTTTCATATATAATTTTATGAAAATTCAGAAGAATTGGTGAAAAAGCTGCGGCCTTATGCCTCAAAACCGTGGCACGGTTTTGAGGCGGAGCGCCATTCGGCGCTCTGGCGCACTCACAGAGTGCGCAGTAAGGCCGCCCGTCAAAAAAAACGAGGAAGCTCCTTCCCCGTTTTTGTTATAACAATATACAAATAATTCCGCCTTTACCTTCGTTTACGATGCGTCCAAGTGTCCTGCGCATCTTTTTCTGTGCCTCGACCGGCATCTGAACAAGCTTGTTATTAAGTCCTTCGTTCACGAGAGTGTGTAAGCTTTTTCCAAACATATTTGTTTCCCACAACCCTTTAGGGTCGCTTTCAAATTCTTTTAGCAAAAAACGCACTATATCCTCGCTCTGTTGCTCAGTGCCTACAATCGGACTTATCTCCGTTTCAACATCTACCTTCATCATATGCAAGCTAGGCGCCGAAGCTTTAAGCCTAACCCCATATCTTGAGCCCTGCTTCACAATCTCAGGCTCCTCAAGCTTCATTTCGTCAAGTCTGGGGCTGACCACTCCATAGCCATGTTCCTCCACCTGCAAAAGTGCGTCCTTTATTTTGTCATACTCAACCTTTGCGTGCGAAAGCTTTTTTAAGAAACTCACCAGATGGAAGTCGCTCAAAATTTCCTGTCCGCACTGTTTAGAAAGCACCTTATAAAACAAGTCGGGCTTGGGTACAACCTCAATGCTCACAACTCCTTCACCCATCCTGATTTGTGATATGCTGAGAGGTTCAAATGATCCGCTGCTCTCAAACGCTACCCTAGCAGTATCAATTTCACCAATTTTGCCAACGTTCCCAATCAGATTTTTAGCTTCAAGCACCACCTCTTTTATTATCTCATCATCAAACGGAAGCGCCTGCATCCACTGCGGCATTTTGACCTGAAGAGATGTCAGTGGAAACTCACCCAAAATACCTTCAAAAACCTCATCTATGTTTTCAGTGTTCAGGTTGGCTATATCCATTGCCAGAACGGGTACTTCATACTTAGCTTTAAGTGTATCCAAAAGATTAAGCGTATCGGGATGCTGGGGTTTTACGGTATTCAAAACAAGCACAAATGGTTTTTTAGTGGCTTTAAGCTCTTTCACTATCCTTTCTTCTGCCTGAATATAACTCTGCCTCTCAATGTCAGTGAAACTTCCGTCACAGGTAACAGCCACCGCTATTGTGCTGTGCTCAGTGATAACTTTTTTGGTGCCAATCTCTGCCGCCTGTTCAAAAGGCATAGGCGTATCACTCCACGGAGTTTTGACAAGTCTTGGTTTGCTGCCGTCAGTATGTCCTGTGGCTCCCGCCACAACATAACCTACGCAGTCCACCAGGCGAACTTTTAGGTCTACACTGTCTTTTACTCTTATCTCCACCGCCTCGTTGGGCACAAATCTGGGCTGAGTGGTCATGATTGCTTTTCCGTCAGCACTCTGCGGCAATTCATCAATTGCTCTTGTTTTGCTGAATTCATCCTTTATGTTTGGCAAAACCAATGTATTTACAAACTTTGAAATAAATGTGGACTTACCGCACCTGACAGGTCCTACTACACCCACATAAATATCGCCGTTTGTCCGTTTTGCTATATCTTCATATACATTATATGACTTCATACTCTCCTCCTAATAAAAGCTAATAAATGTATATGTTGCGCCGATTTTAGTTATGCCAAAACATGAAAAAAGCGGCAAGCATCAGTCACTCATCTCTTTTCATAAAAAGGTTTCGAAGCCCCCGCTTATTCTCTATATTCAGAATTGTTTATGTAGCTATCAATGAACATTTCTGCAGGCGCGTAGCGCCGAAGCCTCGTCTATTCTCTATACTCAGGGTTGTGCGCACATCTATCACTGAACGTTTCTGCAGACCACGTAATGGTCGAAGCCTTAGTGAAATGATAGATATATGCACAACCCATACTAACTTATCCCAGCTCATTTGAGTTGCGCGCCTTAGCCTCAATTTTCTCAAGCCGTTTCTTTTTAAGTTTCTTAAGTCCTCTAATGAAGTTTACCTTGTTTTCTTTGCCTATAAGAAGTCTAAATATATTGGACCTGAAAGCAAACCACATAAGCGCAAATATCACAAATAAAATTATGCTGATGGCAATATGTCCATAGGCGTTTATGCCCTGCACAACGGTATAGATTGTCACCATGGTGAAAGATGCCAGCGAACCGTAGTCCATAAGCAGCAGCCACAAGATGCCAACTCCAAAAATTATGAGCCCCGGCTTCCAATCGGCAACCAGATACATACCGTATATTGTAGCCGCACCCTTGCCGCCCTTAAACTTATAAAACACCGGATAAACAGCCCCAACCAAAGCACTCAGTCCTCCAATATAAAGCCCTAGATAACAACGCACATTGGCGTCGCTTAAAGCCTGGCCCAAATGCTGAATGTTGTTAAAATCGTTGAATAAATAGAACCCAACAACTGCCGGAATTGCCCCCTTAAGAGCATCAAGAACAAGTGTAAGCATTCCCATACCCATGCCATAGTTTCGCAGCATATTCATGGTACCCGGATTGCCTGTACCCCTTGACAAGTCAATCCTTTTTATCCTTGCAATTATCCTTCCAAAAAATATGTTGCCCATTAAGTAACCAAAAATTATAATGACAACATACTTCCACAACTCCACTCCCATAGGAACTCCTTTTTATTTAAAATTTCTTACCGATAATTCTACAAATGCCTGCAAGCTTGATATCTCGCATTTCTTCTATCCTCATCCGTCAAATATGTATATATGTCTCTAAACATTTATGCAAACCATATAATCCGCCCCTTTTCTCCCTCAGGTGGTGGAGTGATCAGTCATGAACAATCTTGTAGTCAATATGCAGGCTGCAATGTAAGTTTTGAAATTGTGAGTGCACACAAAATTTTACATTTCAACCATCAGACGGGCCTTGGTTCTGTAAAATTTTTGGAATGAACAATTTTAAATCCCGCATGCAAGCAGCCACAACTTTAATAAAAGATACATGTACACACTCTCGCCATTTTTAATCTTTATCTTCTCTTGACTTCACAACAAGCTTAATCGGCGTGCCGCTGAAGTCAACACTGCGTCTGATGCAGTTTTCAAGATACCGCTGATATGAAAAGTGTATAAGCTTGGCGTCGTTTACAAACAGCACAAAGGTTGGAGGAGCAACAGACACCTGCGTAGCAAACATAATCTTTAACCGTCTCCCACCCGTTATCGGAGGTTCTTTTACCGTTATTGCCTGCTGAATAATATCGTTTAAAACTCCGGTGGTGATTCTTCGATTGGTGTTTTCTAATATCTTCTCTACCGTCGGCATAATTTTATTCAGCCGCTGACCTGTGAGCGCCGAAACATATAGCGGCACAAAATAGCCCATAAACTTAAGGTCCTCGCTGAGCCTTGCGTTATATTCATTTATTGTCTTATCGTCTTTTTCTACTACATCCCACTTGTTGACCACAATAATACTCGGCTTGTTCTGCTCATGCACAAAACCGGCAATCTTAACGTCCTGTTCGCTTATACCTTCATTTGCATCAATCATAACAAGAACAATGTCTGAGCGTTTCACTGCTTCAAGAGCTCTGATTATGCTATATCTTTCAACACTTTCCTTGTCAATTGCGCTCTTTTTTCTCATTCCGGCCGTGTCAATCAAAACAAAATCCTTTCCGTTATATCTAAAAGGCGTATCAATAGCGTCACGTGTGGTTCCGGCTATTGAGCTTACCACAACTCTTTCTTCACCCAGAATTTTGTTTGTAAGGCTGCTCTTTCCGGCATTAGGTTTGCCAACTATAGCTATCTTTATGCCGGGCTCCTTGTCGCCTTCTTTAACACTGCGCTCAAAGTTTGCTACAACGGCGTCCAAAACATCCCCGAGCCCCTTAGGCTGAGCTGAAGATATCGCATAAGGCTCGCCAAGGTTCAACTTATAAAAATCATAAGTCAGCTCAACCTCATTATTATCTATTTTATTCACTGCCAAAACTATAGGCTTTTTACTTTTTCTAAGGTACTCAGCAATTTCAATATCGCTGCTTACAAGCCCTTGCTTGCCGTCAACCATCAACAATATAACGTCCGCCAAATCCATAGCAATTTGCGCCTGATTGAATATATTTCTCTGCATTTCGCCCTTGTCGGAAAAATCCAGCCCGCCCGTGTCAACCATAGTAAAATAATGCCCGCACCATTCGGCGTCGGCATAAATACGGTCACGGGTAACACCGGGAGTGTCCTCCACAATGCTGATACGTTTGCCGTTAATTCTATTAAAAAATGTACTCTTGCCCACATTAGGCCTGCCCACAATGGCAACAAGCGGTTTTTTCATATCTATATTCTAACACAAATACTCGTATACGCGCAACTAAAACACATGATAGAAGAATAATTGTCATTGCAACCCGCAAGGCACGACAATTCTAACTGTCACTGCAAGGTGCCTACTTACTTCTCTTAACATTGCACCTGTCGCAGTTCTTGCAATATCCGCAGGTTTTTTTACTGACAATTTTTTTTATTACAAACCAAATACTTAGCGCTACCACAATCGCACCCAAAACACCGAATATCATAACCCCTCCAAAATTTATGAACAATCTGCCAACATTATATACCACCAAACATATACTGTATGCCACCGCCAACTGAAGCAATGCGCTGAAAGCTGCCATATTAAAGCCTATTTCTCTTTTCATAACACTGAAGGTTGAAAGGCAAGGGCAATAAAGAAGCACAAAAATCATGCAAACAACTGCCGTAAGCGGGTCAAAATGTATAACTGACGCCGAGCTTAATATAGTTGCTCCCACCATGGCGTTAAAATTTACGCTGCTTGGCACATTGTTTATTATAGCAATTGAGCTTACTACCATTTCTTTGGCTACAATCCCCACAAGCAGACTTACGGCAATTCCCCAATTATTGAGCCCGATTGGGGCAAGGAGCGGTGCCACGATTTCGCCAATCGTCTGAAGCATACTTTTGTGTGTGGTGCCCACAATATACTCAAAGCTGAACGAAAAGCTCTGAAGCAGCCAAACAATTATGTTCAGCGCCAGCAAAAATGAACCTATTCTTATTATAAATATCTTGGAGTTTTGCCATATTGCCCCCAGAACTCTGCGGAACCTAATCATCCGATAGGGCGGAAACTCCAGCATAAAACTGTCGGTTTTGCTTTTCAGCATTGTTTTTTCTAAAATCACAGACAAAAGCAGCGCCACAATAACACCCAAAAGATAGAGACCCATCACCACAAAAATGTTGCCCACGCCAAAAAAGCATCCGCCTAAAATTGCATAAAGCGGGAGCTTTGCGCTGCAGCTCATATAAGGCGTTATCATAGCAGTTTTAATTTTGCTATTTTTATCTTCAAGGTTGCGGCTGGTTATTACAGCGCTTGTAGCACAGCCAAAACCCATAAGGAGCGTAAATACACTTTTGCCGCTAAGCCCCACCTTTTTGAAGATATCTTCCAGCGAAAAGGCCAGGCGGCTTAAATATCCGCTGTCTTCAAGAATAGTCAGAAACAAAAACAGCAGTACAATCTGCGGCAAGAAGCTAAGCAGACCGCCTACTCCCGACATTATACCTGAGCTTACCATATCAATCACCCACAGCGGAGCTTCATGGTCCACCAGCCAGGCATTTATGGGTATGCCTAAGAATTTATTTATAGATGACTTAATAAACCTTGAACACGCCTGCCCCGGATAAGAAAAGGTGATAAAAAATATAACTCCCAATATCAAAATAAATATGGGCAAAGCCAAATATTTATTGAGAATAATTTTGTCTATTTTATATTTTCCGACACACTTTTTTGATTTTATTACACACTGACTGACGACTTTGTCGATATATTCATATCTCAGTCTTGCAATGTATCCTATGTCAACATCATCTAAAATACGGTCTATTTGACGGGTCTGTTCAGGGCTCAGGTGTAGCCTGCTTTTTATAGTTTCATCACATTCAATCAGCTTAATGGCACAGAAATTTGGGTTTAAACCGCTATTGTTGGCATTTAGCTCAATTATCGCCCTCAGTTGCTTAATGGTCCTGTCACTTAAATACGGTAGCAAATACTCACTTTTGCCCTGTTTTATATCAAGCGGATTATCAACTACTCTCACTCCAAGTACGCTCATAAGCTTGGTTTTGTCTATTATCGTGCCGCGCTTACCGGCCTCCTTAGCAAAGTTAATATACAACGAAACATTCAGCCCCGCCTCCAAAAGCTGAAGCAAAAAATAGAGATTGCGCCCCAACATATTAGCATCAAGTATATTTACAAAATGGGCGTCATAGCTGCTTAAAATATAATCTATGGGGACTTGTTCATCCTCACCTAAGGCGCTCAAAGCATATAACCCCGGAAGGTCAACAACATCCAGCGTATCCACGCCCTTTTTTATGCGCTTGTGTTTTATTTCTACGCTCACCCCGTGCCAATTTCCCACATGAAGGGAGCTGCGGGTGATTTTGTTAAACAAGCTTGTCTTTCCCACATTCGGGTTGCCCGTCAAAACAATTTTCATACCCTCACCCTTATGTTTTTAAGTATCCGTGCTCTAAGGCTCAAAAGAGCGCCTCTTATTTCTATAAGATATACTCCCTTAAGGCTTGATATCTTGTCAATCTTTACTGTTGCCCCCAAAAAACCTAAGTCACAAAGCCTGCGTTTCACTTTGGGCTCTCCCTCAATTTCCACTACCATATAAGGCACACCAACCTTACCTTCACTCAAACTTATCATACCATATTATATTTACATGCTAAATATTTCATGAAAAACTAATAGACTTATTCTTAATAATTATGTAGGTGTTTCAGTATGCCTCGATGTGGTTTTAAAAAGAAAAACACCAAAACTTAGTTTTGATGTTTTTTGATTAAAAAGCATGCGCTTGCGGAGTTTCGGTTTTGTGTGCTTTTATATGCGTATTGTCTTTAGAAGTTCCCGCCATCCACTGAGCAACACTAATATCACTCTCTTTAACTTTATTGTGTATGTGCGGCAATCCGAATTTTGGCATACCTTCAATTTCCATTCGCTGTTCGCTTACCGAAACCAAATCATTGAGCACTTTTATGACGGATGTATTCGCCAAAGTTTTTATACCTTCATCGCCTTCGTCCTTAGCAGATTTAATCTCCTCTTTAGAGCACACTTCTTTTAAAAACCATTTGGTTTTAAACTCTAGGTTGCTGTTTATATGCGGATTTCCCTCAAATTTCATTATGTTTTTACAAATATCATCACTCTCTATGCCGCTTTGGCCTCTTTTGTAATTTACCGCCCAATCCTTAAACATATCACGCCAACAGTCCTTTCTAACATTACATGCTGCCCTCGAAAACGGATTATTCTTTTTAGTACTCCATTCAAGCACTTGAGAAGCAGTAATTCCGAAGTATGAAAAATCCTTTTTGCCAAGCGATATGGCATTTACCATATTGGCGCAAATAGCTGCTGCCATAAATTGGTCTTTTATAATTGCTTCTTTGCTGTATTTGGGTTTGTTTATGTGTCTTATGTAGTTGCGCACCAAACACATGAGCGACTTCATCGCTTCCTTGCCCGACAAAACATCATCTTCCTTAGAAAAGATTTCTGCCATAAGCTCACCCCCCCCCCTTGTTTTTTTTAGTTTACTAACTTTAAACAATTTATATTATAGTTTAATTAACAACACCACGTTCGCGGCGGAATTGCCGCCTTTGCTTCCACTGTAGTTTCATCAACAGAAACCTCTCCTGCCACTACAGCAATTTCAGGTTCATTACCAGAAAAACCAAAAATAGCAACATCATCTCTAATTTCTTCGTCAAATATCGGATTTCCGGTTATTTCAATACTCCCTACAACCTCAGGCACTTCTTTTTTAACCTCAGGCTTCTTAAAGTTTACGCCTCTTCCAAAACAGTTGCTTCCAATTCCAACCATATCAATTTTCTCCTCTTCTTTCTCAAAATTTTCCAAGCTCTCAGCCTGTTCTATTTTCATATCTTCTTCCAGCTTTCTAAATTCATCCCATCTGGGAGAATATCCGCCGCCAAGAAATTGTGCAGTTTCATCAACATCAAATACCGTTACATGATAAGCAGTCACAGTCCAACTAAGCGGACTTGAAACAAGGGACCGCTCTTGCCTAAAATGATCATAAAAATCACGGGTTTCTATTTTCTTCATAGTTATTATTCTGTGATCACTTTTTACTGACTTTACTTCAAACGGAGCTTCTTTGTTTTCTCTGACATAATTAACTATAAGCCTTTCTACAACCACATCCGCATCAGCCTCGGTTTCAGTTATAATCATTTTATCGGGATCAAAATAATGCATTCCCTTATTAAAAATTTTAAACTGTTTTTGTGCCATTAACTCCCACCTTCTCTCCTGCAACCTATGCATTCTATTTATACCACAGTTTATGTCAAATGTAAATACCCAAAACAAAAAAAATCAAAAATTTCAAGAGTATTTAAACAAAAAATAAAGCAGGGTACTGTCCTGCTCATATTTCGTTTATAAAAGTTTTAAACATGGATATATCCTTAAATTTGCGATAGACTGCCGCAAATCTTACATAAGCTATTTCGTCAAGGGGCTTTAACCCCTCCATAACCAGCTCACCGATATAATTGCTTGAAACTTCCTGATCAAGGCTATTGGTGATTTTCTTTTCTATACCCGTCACAACATCCTCAATCTGCGAAAGTGTTATAGGGCGTTTTTCACAGGCCTTAATTATGCCTCTCTTAATCTTCTGAACATCAAACGGCTGTCTTGAGCCATTGCTCTTAATCACCAAAATAGGAACACTTTCCACCGTCTCATAGGTAGTAAAACGCTTTCCGCACTTAAGACACTCTCTGCGCCTTCTGATCGAATTAGAATCTTCGGTTGACCGCGAGTCTATAACTTTACTTTCTTCAAATCCGCAAAAAACACATTTCATAGGCAGGCCCCTCCCCCACGTATATTGCTAAACTTGTTTTGATTATACAACATATCGAGGTTTTGCGCTAGCATTTTTGAGCATATTGCCAATTTTTGTATTATTGACTTTATTTATTCAAAAAAATGTCATCTTTTCCATCGTTTGTTTCATAGTCACCTATATAATAATTGGGACTACTGCCCTTTTCCATAGTATTTTTTATGTTAGGGTTTGTGTTTGGTTTATTTGTAGCCGTAACATTTTCATAATCTTGCGGGTTCTGATATTGCCCCGCGGGGGAACCAAGCGTTTTAGCATCGTTTAATACCTTTATGCGCTTATGCCTCGAAGGCAGGTTATGCACCTCTACCAAAACTACGTCTTCCCCTATTTTACAAATGTTGCAATACGGAATAAAAATTTCTGGCGGGGACTTAAAAAAATTAAAAGACGACCTGCAACCCGGCACAACAAAGCCCAAAATTCTGCTTGTTCTGATATCAAACACAAGATCAATAATATGACCGAGCAGGCTGCCGTCAGCCACATTAATAACATGCTTACACCTCATTTCGCTAAATGAACTTTCCAAAATCCACCTCGCCGTATTATATGCGATTTTTCGCCCGGAAAGAACAAAACATTACATAAAATAACCCGCTTTTTCCCTTTATTATGGATATATAGTAAAAAAACCTGTATGATATGTTTACTTGGACTTTTAGATGTAAGGCAAAATTTTTCACATCTTCTTTGTCTCTTTTGCCGAACAGCTAAAATCCAATAAATATCTAATACAGGTTTAAAACAAAAGTTTAGACTAATGACTTCTTCAACTCACTCAAAGCATTTTTTTCAAGACGACTTACCTGCGCCTGACTTATGCCCACTTCATCACTTATTTCTGTCTGGGTCTTACCCAAAAAATACCGAAGTCTTAAAATCTGCTTTTCGCGCTCACCCAGCTTACCCATAGCCTCTTGCAAAGCTACCTGCTCTATCAAATTTTCGCTGGTGTTTTTGCTGTCTCCAATTTGGTCCATCACCATAGTATCCTCACCATCATTATACACAGGGTCATAAAGCGAAACAGGATCGCTTATGGCATCAAGTGCGCTGATTACATTTATGAGCGGCTCACAAATATCGTTTGCAATATCCTCAAGCCTAGGCTCCTCTGTTTTGTTTGCCCCAAGACGCTCCCTTGACTGCAGTGCCTTATAGGCTATATCCCTTAAGCTTCTGCTCACCCTAACACTGGTGTTATCCCGAAGATACCTTCTTATCTCACCAATAATCATAGGCACAGCGTAAGTTGAAAACTTTACGTTAAAACCTTCGTCAAAGTTTTCCATGGCCTTAATCAAACCTACGCAACCCACCTGAAACACATCATCGACGTTGCTTTTGTGCATGCAAAAACGCTGCACTACACTAAGCACCAAACGCATATTACTGAAAATAAAAAGCTGCCGTGCTTCTCTGTCGCCGGCCTTAAGTCTGACCATAAGCTCAGCTATCTCTTTACCCTTAAGTTTTGGAAGAAGTGAAGTATTAACCCCACAAATAACAACTTTGTTTGCCAAAGGGAACCCTCCATTGAATGGTTTTGTGATATATTCCCCCAAACCCAACAAAATTATACATAAAGACAAAAAATATGCCGGCATAATACCGGCAATAAAAATACATTATTTTTGTTTAAAAATCAACTGATTTCTTTTTTCAGGCGTGTTAGCACCTTCTTTTCTATTCTCGAAATATAACTCTGTGATATCCCCAGCATATCAGCCACCTCTTTTTGAGTGCTCTCTTCATGCTGCTTGAGGCCAAACCTCAAACACATAATCTGCTGTTCGCGTGGGTTCAGCTTTCCGATGGCACACATCAAAAGCTGTTTTTCGGCATTTAGTTCAATGTCTTTGCTCACAATGTCGTTTTCGGTAGCAAGCACATCTGCCAGCAAAAGCTCGTTGCCGTCTTTGTCAAAATTAAGAGGCTCGTCAAGGCTGACCTCCTGTTTGTGTTTGGTGACTTTCCTCAGATACATTAAAATTTCGTTTTCAATACACCTTGAGGCATAAGTGGCAAGCTTAATATTTTTAGTGGTATCAAACGAGCCTACAGCTTTAATAAGGCCGATAGCACCAACCGAAATTAGGTCGTCCATGTCAATTCTGGTATTTTCAAACTTTTTAGCGATATATACCACAAGCCGCAGATTGCGTTCAATCAAAGTGTTTTTAGCACTCTCATCACCCTCACCAAGCTTTATAATAAGCTTGCGCTCCTCTTCAGGCTCAAGCGGCTGAGGAAGAGCTTCTCCCCCACAAATATAGGCTATAAGCAGCTCCAGGTCGGCACCAAATACACGTTTAATAAATTTTATAAGTTTTTTCAGCATTTATACCTCCACATATCTATTAAGCAGACAGTCAAATTCTGCGCCAAAGTTATTAAGGCTCAGACCCACAAGAGCCGTCACGCTTCTACCTTCAACAGTTATGCTCTTAGGTTCAAACACAAAGATTTTGTGACCGCCTGCAATCGTATTACACTCAACATATCTCCCGTCAGCGTGATCGGTTAACTTTCCTTTCATCACACTCTTTGCGTCTACCCCAAAGAGTTTGACAAATGCCCGCAGGTTTATTATCACAATCGGAATACCTGTTTCAGGGTCTTTAAGCCCGTTTCCGCTATCCAAAAAGGCGTTTATTTTTATGGTTTTCTTTACTGTTATAGAAACTTTATAAACAAAATTATGTATGCGTTTTTTTGCATAAAACAGGTTGATAATCTTAACCATAACAACACTAAACAATGCCATTAAGGACGTTCTAAGCCAAATATCGGCTCCTCCCAGCGTGCGGCTCACAAAATCGCCCACTCCAAACAGCACAAACATATGAATTAAATAGACCAAAAAATACAGCAAAAACTGACGCAACTTCAGGTTTGTTGCAATCACACAAACAATGAGACCTGTTAAAATCCGATAGCAAAACAAAAACACTCCGCCAAGGTTTATCACAGGAAAAAAACCGGCAAAACTGCACACAAAAACGCAGGCACTGAGAATGCGCCCCAGATGCATTTTTTGCCTCAGGCTGAAGTTGGTGAGAAGCAACACCGCTATAAAAATAAGTTCACCCACAAAACTCATAACTATATTATATAAAAACGCATTACCATTTTACAAAAAGAAAAAAGACAAGTTTAACATAACCTTGTCTTTTTTTATCGTTTTGCTTTTTACCTCTTCTTAATCTTTTCTAATTCTTCTCAAAAATGGAGGTATACTGCTGTCGTCAACTTTAATACGTGAAGTGGGTTTACCTGTCTCTTGAGGCTCCGCTTCTCTCGTGGGCGTAGCGGGTGAGCCGCCTGCCTTTTCTTCATACAATTTGGGTTTTGCGTTGCCTTTCAGCATCTGTTCATACTTGTCTTTGTCATAGCCGCCAAAGTTGGGGCGGATTTCAGCATCAGCATTGCGGGGCTTTTGTTTTTCTTCTCCGGCACCGTTAAAACCTGTTGCAATAATAGTAATTTCAACCTGCTCCTGCAAACTTTCATCAATGCCCGCACCAAATATAATGTTACAGCTGGGGTCCAGAACCTCACGCACAAGCTCAGCGGCCTCGTTAACCTCGTCAATAGGCAGGTCCAACCCACCCTTAACATTCAAAAGTACGCCTGTTGCGCCTTCAATAGTGGTTTCAAGAAGAGGACTTTGAACAGCCTGTTTAACAGCTTCAATTGTCTTGTTTTCGCCTTTTCCATAGCCTATACCCATGTGAGCAAGGCCCTTGTTTTTCATAATGGTCTTAACATCGGCAAAGTCAAGGTTAATAAGGCTTGGTGTTACAATCAAATCACTTATGCCCTGAATACCCTGTCTTAAAACATCATCGGCACATCTAAAAGCTTCTACAATAGGTGTTCCTTTAGGAACAATCTTCAAAAGCTTGTCGTTTGGAATAACAACCAGCGTGTCAACGTATTTTTTGAGCGCGTCAATACCCTTTTCAGCGTTTTCCATACGGCGTTTACCTTCAAAGTTAAAGGGTTTGGTTACAACGGCAATGGTCAGAATTCCCATTTCTCTGGCTATCTGCGCCACAACAGGAGCTGCTCCCGTTCCCGTTCCGCCGCCCATACCTGCCGTTATAAAAGCAAGGTCACAACCTTTTAGCATTTCGGTTACTACCTGTTTGCTCTCTTCGGCGGCTTTAAGCCCGATTTCAGGGTCAGCACCGGCACCAAGACCGCGGGTGAGTTTTTCTCCTATCTGAATGCGGTGAGTGGCCTGGCTCATCAGAAGGGCCTGTTTGTCAGTGTTGATTGCCACAAACTGCGCACTTCTAATACCTGCTGCCACCATACGGTTAACGGCATTTCCTCCGCCTCCGCCTACACCTATTACTTTTATACTTGCTACCTGGTCAATTGGGTTATTTGTGTTATACATATTTCTCTCCTTTTCATCCAAAGATACCTTTGATTGCTTTTATTATTCTTGAACCAAACCCCGATTTTATTTGCTCTTTTTGTCTAAGTGCTGCGTCCAGCAGCCCTAATACTGATGAGAGGTGCGGCTTGTCTATGTTCGGGTCTGATATGTTGACCGGTTCAACCGCTTTACCCATAACTTTGCCCAAATAATCCTTTGCACCTTTAAGATAATTAAGTCCGCCGCCCGTGAGGCTGATTGGAATATAATCAGGATACTCATACTTACATACACTGAGCGACTTTGATATTCCCGCCCCGATAATGTCTATGCGGGCTCTCACTATATCGTTTGCGTTTTTAGCGTTTATCGGAACGACATTTCCGTCAACCATAACTTCATATACGTCTTTTAGCTTGGGCTCTATGCTAAGCACAATCTTGCGCTTGAGCGCTTCGGCCTCGCTGAAACTGATTTTAAGACACTCACTGAGGTCTGCCGTGATATGTCCCCCTCCCATACTGAAGCTGCTCATGCTCAGCATTCCGCTGCCCTTAATAAGACACACGCTTGTGGTAATATATCCAACATCCACCATAATAACATAACGCTCACGCTCGTCCTCATCAAACAAATACTGCATCTGAGCCAAGTCGCTCGAAATATATGTTACGCGGCTGAGCCCCAAATCCCTCACAAAACCGTTAATCAGGTCTATAAAGCCCTTTTCAACCAGGATATATGAAAGACATGCATTAAGCTTTGAGGTAACCTGACCTATAGGGTTGGTCACCGCCTGCCCGTCATCTAAAACATAATATACTGCCGATTGGTTAATAACCGAATGGGTGTTATATTTTGAAAAGTCGCTTGCTCTAAAAAAAAGCTCATCAATATCGCGCTGTTTTATAGTTCGCGCTTTGGGGTAATTCTGCCCCACATTTTTGCAGACGCAAAACAAAAACTCGGTAGGCACACCGATAAAAAGCTCCTTAATTTCGGTTTTACTGTTTCCTTCAGCGTTGCTGATTGCCATACCCATGGCAAGCTTAAGCTCCTGAATTTCCAAAAATTCGCCGTCCATAAATCCAGCGTATTCAGCTTCGCCGCTGCCCATGACCCTAAAGGTGTTGTTAACATCCCTGGTTCCGATAACAACAGTTATCCGCTCTGACCCAAAATCTAAAACTGCAACTTCTTCTTTCTTTGGCATAATACTTCCTTCATTTTTGGCCTTTAAAACTGCCCCGATTAGTATGTGTAGATAGTATACTTTCTAATAGAAATAATGTCAACCCATTTTGAGAAGATTTGAATATTTTTTTATATTTGGCACAAAAAACAATAAAAAGAGGGCTAAAAAATCCCTCTATCAATTTATTATTAAATGACGACAACTAATCGCCTGTGGCTTTAAAATGATAATTATACCGCTTCGCAATAACCAATTGGGTCACAGTGCCGGAACATACACTTTTTTAAGTCCGTTGGGTGAGCCGGCGTCATCAAAAATTTTTATGGTACCCTTATATTCTTCTATTGTGCCGCTGCCCTCAACCTCAATTTGACCGTATTCTTGATTTACGATATATTCAAAAATCTGAAAAGCACTCTGGATTTTATAATCAAGCCTATATGCTGCATTATGAATTTCAATCTTCATTCCGGCTATTGTTATGCTCTTTGGAAGTCCTGTTATCGAGTCAAGAATCGGATTACCGTTTGTGTCATACAAAGGGATATGATCCCGTGTCATCATCCTGAGCATAATGTGTTCACTATTTAAGGTGTCAACCTCAAACACGGCACTTTTAAACACCTGAAGTATTACCTGATTTTTCAGCGCCAGAACTATGTCCAAACTCTTTTGAAGTCCATAATTTAGCTGCGCCGCCACATCAACATTACCTCCCGTCAGTTTCTGCCCTACAATCACACCGGCAGCATCTATGTCAAGACCGCTCACCACAACCGCTCCGAATGGGTCAGGTGTGTCGGTGGTATAAAGCACTTTCATTTCTCCGTCAGTTATGGCATATAGCCCGCTGCTTCCATACGGCACCGCAAACAACTCTTCTCGCTCGTGCACTTTGATTATAATTTTATTTGGGAAATATGTAGTAAGCGTAATTACCTTAAGATAGGGATTATTCTTTTCAAGACTGTTTGTGTATTGTTCTTTTTTGACTAAAAATATATTTTGGCCCATATTAAA
This sequence comes from Christensenellaceae bacterium, assembly GCA_031260975.1. Lineage (NCBI taxonomy): Bacteria > Bacillati > Bacillota > Clostridia > Christensenellales > Christensenellaceae > Christensenellaceae bacterium. Next base: position 274,543 of record JAISKJ010000003.1, on the reverse strand, counting down.
ATTTGCGCTGTCAATAATACTCTGGGTGTCAGCGGCAGTAAAGTGTTTAAGCGTGTTATAATCGGTTATCAGCTGGTCGTTGGTGTCATAAAACTCCACCCTGACCTCTTTAAGCGTAAAAACCGTTGACGACAGCACAACAATAAGCACCACAAATGCAAAACAGCACAATATTGAAATAAGAACCTTATTTTTCATAATCCTCCTAAGTGTCTGATGTCCTGATTATATCAGCCCCCAACTTTTTAAACTGCCGGTCGAGATGCTCATAGCCACGGTCTATATGCCCCACACCACTAACCACCGTCTGCCCTTTTGCCACAAGTCCCGCTATAGTCAGAGCTGCCCCGCCTCTTAGGTCAGTTGCTGTGACCTCGGTGCCATAAAGCCGGTCAACGCCGCTCACCACTGCCATACGGTCACGCATAATAATTTTAGCTCCCATTTTAACAAGTTCTGGCACATGCTTAAATCTGGTTTCAAAAAGATTTTCCAAAATTACACAAGTGCCGCGGCTGATTGTCTGCAAGACCATAGTTTGCGCCTGAAGGTCAGTCGGAAATCCCGGATAGGGCGAAGTTTCGATATTGCCGAAGCTTTTTAACTTTCCTGTCGATACTATCCTTATTTTATCACTAGTCTGCACTATTTTGCAAGCAGAATTTTTGAATTTTGTAATAAGCGGATATATATGATTAAAGTTAGCATAATTAAGCAAAACATCACCGCCGCAGGAAGCCACAGCGATTATGTGAGTACCGGCTATTATCCTGTCGGCAATAGCGGTATATTCAGTATCATGAAGTCCTTCAACACCAACAATAGTAATAGTACTTGTTCCGGCACCATACACCTTGCCGCCCATAGAGTTTATGAAACCCGCTAGGTCTATAATCTCAGGCTCCTTTGCCGCGTTAAATATGTAGGTTGTTCCCTTTGACAAGACCGACGCCATCATAATGTTTTCGGTGGCGCCGACGCTAGGAAAGTCCAGATGTACAATATCATTTTTAAAATTTCTTGCGTCACACTCTATCATTCCGAAATGCTCGGTTATATCTATATTAAGGTTACGCAGTCCTTTAAGATGTAAATCAATAGGCCTAGCTCCTATGTCGCACCCACCGGGATAAGCTACCTTTGCCTTTTTTAATTTTCCCAAAATCGCCCCCATCAAAAAAATGGAGGACCTTATCTCACCGGCGAGTTTGCCGGGTATTTCATATTTGGTGGCATTCTCACAGTCTATCAAAAGTGTTTGGTCTGTCTTTTGAACCCTGCAGCCAAGTGTAACCAAAATCTCTATCATTTTATTTATGTCACTGAAGTCAGGCACTTTTTTTAGCATTATTTTGCCGCTGTGAAGCATACAGGCTGCGAGAATTGGAAGATAAGCATTTTTCGAACACGGAATATCAAGTTCTCCCTCAAGAGAATTGCCCCCGTTTATAACAAATTTATCCATAATACTCTCCTAGTCCATTTTACGCTTACAGCAATAAATTGGTGACTATTTAGCTTTAACGCCACTGCGGTGAATATTAACAAGCACACCTACCGCTGCCATAAGCACAATAATTGAGCTGCTGCCGGCACTGATAAACGGCAGCGGAAGCCCCGTTGGCGGAATAGCCCCCGTGACAACCGCCACATTAACCAAAACCTGTATTGCAATAAGCGAGGTAATTCCTGCAGCAAGATAGCTTCCAAACCTGTCTTTGGCTGATTTTGCAATTTTTATTCCGCAAATTATAAGCGCCAAAAACAACAAAAGCACAAAGCCCGCGCCCACAATTCCTATCTCTTCGGTGATTATCGAAAATATAAAATCACTTTCAGCAAAAGGTAAAAATAAGTATTTTTGCCTTGACGCAAATAACCCTACGCCAAACAAACCGCCGCTGCCGATAGAGAACAGAGATTGTATCAGCTGATACCCTTCCCCCTGAGGGCTGGCCCATGGGTTAATGAAAGCCATAAGTCTGTCAAGCCTATAAGGCTCAATAATAATCAGCAGCGGCACTAAAACGAGCGCCGGAATGAGTAAAAATGCCATATGCTTAAATTTTATTCCGCCCACAAACAGCATACTGACCAAAACCACTCCGCAGCATATTGTCACCGACATATTGGGTTCCAGCAAAATAAGCGCGCAAAATAAGCTGCCCACAAGCACCACAGGCAGAATTCCCTTAAAGGTCTTGACCTTGTCATAATGCTGACTCAGATGAATTGCCGCAAATATAACAAAACAGAATTTGGCAATCTCACTGCTTTGAATAGTAAAGCTTCCGATTCCAATCCAGCGTTTGGCGCCGTAATTTTCTATTCCCACACCCGGAATAAATACTATAGCCAGCAGAACAAAACCAAGGCCCGCGAACCACCACTTAAATCTCTTTAGCTTGTTATAATCCAAAAAAGACATAATAATAAGCGCCACAACACCCAAAAGCACGCCTATAATCTGTTTAAACAAAAAATAATACTCGTTCCCATAATACACCTGCGCTGAATAACTGCTTGCGCTGTATACAAACACAAGCCCCAGCAGCAGCAGAATTATAGTAAGCGTAATTGTGACAGCCCCTGTGAGCCTATTCATTTGCCCTCACATATTCACAAAACTTCTGACCCCGCTCGGCATATCCGTTAAACTCGTCAAAGCTGGCGCTGGCAGGACTCAAAAGCACAACCTCCCCCGCCTGTGCCTTATTCTTTAAAAGCGTAACCGCATCCTTAAGTGTTTTTACTCTTGTAATTTCGCTAAACTCACCTGCCGCCGCCATAATCTTGTCACCCACGGCGCCCGCTGCTGCAATTCTTATGACATTACTTGGCAAATGCTTAAACAAAAGCATATAATCATAGCCCTTGTCACTGCCACCCAAAATCAGATTTATGGGCTCGGTTATAGCTTTGAGGGCGGCGATAGTAGCACCTATGTTGGTGGCCTTGCTGTCGTTTATGTATGTAACTCCGCCTATCGTATCAACCTTTTCAATTCTGTGATGAGGCAAAACAAATTCACTTATCGCCTGTTTGATATGTATAGGCCTAATTTTATATAGATATGCCATCAAAGCTGCACATAAAATATTTTCCTGATTATGCCGCCCTACAAGCTTAATATCCGACACATTCATAATCTCTATCGGCTTTTTTATGTTTATACATACCTTATCATCTTTTATGTATGCACCAATGCATTCCTTCTCAGTATTAAAATAATATATCTTGCATCGGGTCTTTGGGGCAAGCTTCATGCTGACGGCGCAGTTCTGGTTGAGCACAAGACAATCTTTCTTTTTCATATTCTGCGCAATCTTATACTTTGCCTGAGCATAAACTTTTTTTGTCTTATGGCGGTCTAGATGATCTACATCAATATTGAGGATAGACGCAATCTTGGGCCTGAAGTTTTTGATACTCTCAAGTTGAAAGCTGCTGACCTCGCATACAAAAATATCTTTCTTGGTTTCTTTAGATATCTTATCACATACCGGTACACCCACATTACCCACAACCGAGCACCGTTTTTTTGCCTGATTGAATATGGCCCATAACAGATTTACTGTAGTGGTTTTTCCGTTTGTTCCGGTAACACATAAAAAGTCATTTTTGCAGCTGACAAAGCCCAGCTCGAGCTCGCCCATAATGCGCTTATTTTTTGTTTTTGCATATTTCAAAATCGCGTTGTCTACGCTCACACCGGGACTGAGGATAATCAAATCCATCTCGTCAACCATATCCTTAGTGAGTTTATTTAGCAAAAATATATTATCAAGGCCCTTCACTTTGCCAAGCAAGTTTTCAAACTGTTTGGTGTCATCGTCAAACAAAAAGAAACGGGATTTTTCGCTGTAAAGCAACTTCAACGCCGCCCTTCCGCTTTTACCCAATCCATAAATCAGAATATTGCAATTTTTTAATTTCATATGCCCCCCAAAAGCAGCAAACAAAATAATGCTATCACCGCTGTTATTACTATATATATGGCGACAATCCGGCTTTCATGCACTCCTTTCTTTTCAAAATGGTGATGAAGAGGCGTCATCAAAAACACACGTCTTTTGGTTCGCTTAAAGTGAAGCACCTGAATAATTACAGATATACTCGACAAAACAAACATAAAACCCAATATAGGCACATAAAGCATCATCCCGTTAAAACACGCAAGCGAAGCAAGAAACGCTCCGATTGCAAGAGAGCCCGTGTCACCCATAAATATTTTGGCAGGATAGCAATTAAACATTAAAAAGGCAAACAGACTGCCCACAAGAGCCAGAGAAATCAATATAACATCGCTGTTCATGGTGTGAGTGAGGCCTGTGCCTATATAAAAATAGGTTATAAACGCAAAGCCCAGCAGATACATAAGGCTCACCCCTGAGGCAAGCCCGTCAAGGCCGTCAGTCAGATTTACGCTGTTGGTCAAGGCCAGAAACACAAAAACGATAAGCGGCACCACAAAAAAGCCCAGCTCAATACTCGTGTTGCTAAACGGCAGAATTACACTGTTTTCAATATTTGGATTAAGATAAACAAAAAGTGCTGCTATAATTGCAAGAGATGCTTGTCCGATAATTTTTTGATAGGCCCGCAAGCCCATATTTCGCTTAAACCTTATTTTTATGAAATCATCCAAAAACCCAAGCACGCCAAAACCAAGCCCCAGCGCCAAAATCAAAAAACCAAATGAATAGTTGGTGTTGATAAAAAACAAGCTGGCCAGAACCGTACTTAACACAAAGGCTATGCCGCCCATAGTAGGGGTACCCTGTTTTGCGGTGTGGCTTTCTACATAATGGAGTATATTCTGCCCAAACTTAAGCCTTCGCGACAAAATGATAACAAGCGGAGTGAGTCCCGCACACAACACAAATCCAAACAAAAATACAAAAATGAAATTTGTCATACGCTCTCCTTAGGCCCGCCTTCAAAAAACTCATGTACTACACTTGTATCGCAGAAAGGGTATTTAATCCCCGCTATCTCCTGCGTAGTTTCGGCCCCCTTGCCCAAAATCACCACAGTGTCGCCCGGGTGTGCACTTTTAAGCGCATAAAGAATCGCTTCTCTTCGGTCTGTTATACAAACACACTCATGTGATACACCCGCTTTGATTTGCGCTATTATATCGTCAGGATTTTCGCTTCGCGGATTGTCGCTGGTGATAATTATTTCATCACTCAACTCCGCTACAATTCTGCCCATAATAGGGCGTTTTAAACTATCGCGCTCCCCTCCGCAGCCAAACACAGTCAAAATCTTTCCGTATACAACTTCTTTAACTGCTTTTAATATATTTAGAACACCGTCCGGGCTGTGAGCATAATCAATTACAATAAACACTTTGTCAAACCTTGTTACATTAAATCTGCCATCAACCTGACTGAGGCTGTGAAGTCCTTTTATGACAGAATTATCACTGATACCCATTACATTTGCCGCAGCGGCGGCGGATAACGCATTATAAACATTAAACCTGCCGGCCATATTAATTTTAATATGCAAAGAAGGATTTCCCTCCTTAACTACACTAAAATCACTGCCCTCAAGCGTGCTTTTTGTTACGCTCGCTCTATATTCTCCGCTCATAAGCCCAAAACCGATTTTGTGTGACGGGCAGCTTTTAAAAAAGAGCTTTCCATAAGCATTATCTAAATTAAATATACAAAATTCACAAAATCTGTCAAAAAACTTTTGTTTGGCAGCGGCATAATTTTCCATCGTACCAAAATAATCCAAATGGTCTTGTGTAAGATTGCTAAAAACTCCCATGTCAAACCTGATGCCCTCAAGCTTATCTAGGTCCATCGCATGAGCCGAAACTTCCATCACAACCACCGTGCAGCCGTTGTCATAAGCCTGCCTCAATAATTTGTGCAACACAGGCGGGTCCGGAGTAGTAAGGGTTGCAGGAAGCAGCTTACTTCCCATCATCACACCTGAAGTACCTATAAGACACACCTTATGCCCCGCTGCTTCAAAAATTTGCTTCAGCATAAAGGTTGTTGTTGTTTTGCCATTTGTACCGCATACCCCTATCATCTTAAGCCCTCTGTTTGGGCTTAAATAAAAATCCCGACAAATAGGTCCCATAACCTTTCGCGTGTTCAGCACCCTTATCTGAGGCAATGCTGTGTCTAGAAATCGTTCTACCACAAGCGCCGTAGCACCGCAATTTTGTGCAATTTCTAAATAATCATGTCCGTCGCTTTTAACACCCTTATAACAAAACAGCAGAGCATTTTTGCAATCGTTTGGGTTAAGACTGAGTGCTTTTATACTGACGCTGCCCTCGCCTCTGATTTCACATTCTATATTTTTAATTAAATTTTTTAGCTGCATATCCCCCTCCTCCTTCCCTCGCTCATTTTTCTTAAACTGTGAATAACAAAATTGCTAATGCACAAAAAATTTACATTTTTATTACTTCTTGAACGCTGTAAATTTTTTGAAGTGCACAATTTTGTTATTCACAGTTTAAGCCTACGTCATGACCATAACATCGCTTCCACGGCTAAGAACTGTGCCTGCTCTCGGATATTGGTTTTTAACATACAGCCCTTCGCCGTCAAGCTCCATATAAAACCCCAGATTGTTCAGCAAAATGTTTGCTGCAGACAAACTCATTCCCACGAGATTTGGCACTTCAACACTTGTGGTCGCCGCAGTAGCAGTATTGGGGCATATATTTTTATATTCAAAGATTCCCTCAAATATTTTTTTTGCAAACGGAGACGCAACTACGCTGCCATAATACACACCGTTTCCGGGTTCATCCACGCAAAGAAGTATTGCAAACTGCGGATTTTTGGTTGGATACATTCCAAAAAAGCTTGATACATACTTACCCTGAGCGATTTTGCCGTTTTCATATTTCTGCGCAGTTCCTGTTTTTCCGCCTATATCATAGCCGCTTAAAAAGTCCTGCCCCTCGCCCTTGTTGACCACGTTATACAACAGATAATTTATTGTCTCACTCACCTGCGGACTTATGACCTGCTTCTTTTTGATAGGCATATTCTGCTGAACCTTTACGCCTGCATCGGTATAAATATTGTCAACAAAATATGGCTGATAAAGCATACCGCCATTTACCGCCGCCGTAAAGGCACTCAGCAGCTGCAGCTGAGTTGTGGCCACCGCTTGCCCAAAACCAATGCGCGCAAGGTCAACGGGCTGAATACTTTGCTTTGGCATAATAATTCCGCCGCTTTCACCCAAAAAGTCTACACCCGTAGGAGAACCCAGACCAAAGGCAGTGAGATATTGATATAACTTATCCGCCCCAAGCCTCATTGCCAAATCCATAAACACACAGTTGCACGAATTTCTGACTCCCTCCACCAATGTCTGTGAGCCATGTCCCGTAGTTTTCCAGCACTTTATCTTCTCCCCTGACACAATTCTATATCCCGGGCAATAGAAATACTCATTTACGTTTGTCAGTCCTTCACTCAAGGCCGCTGCCAATGTCAGAATTTTGAAGGTTGAACCCGGCTCATAGATGTCGGTTATCATGGAGTTTTTAGTGTATTCCATAAGCATTTTAACATCATCTCTCGGCAAATTATTGTTGTCAAGCGATGGCGTTTTTGCCATTGAAACAATTCTGCCCTGAGTATCCATAACAATTGCCGAAACCGATTTAGGGTTGTGTTCCGTCATAATTTCGCCAAGCACACCCTCAACAATTTTTTGAATGCTGCTGTCAATATTAAGCTGCAAATTCAGTCCGGCAACAGGTTCAATAAAATATTTTAGCGTATCTTCAATCTCAATACCCTTAACATCACTTTGGTTGAGGACCTTGCCGTCAACTCCCTTTAGAAAAGTGTTATAATATGCTTCAAGCCCCGCCTGCCCCACATTGTCAACTGTAATAAAACCTAAAACCTGACTTAAAAAATTGCCATTATTATAGTTTCTTCCAATATTTTCACCAAGCACTATGCCCTTAAGGCTTTTATCCATAATTATGTGAGCGGTTTCATCGTCTATGTCAAGCTTAATCAAAACCTCACTCACACCTTTATTGGTAACTTTTTTATAAAGGCTTTGATAATCAAGACCTAAAAGAGCGGATAAAAACCGCGTAACTTCTTCGGGATTCTCCACGTTTTTTGCCCGCACATACACGTCATATAAGGTATGGGAGTGCACCAGAGTGCAGCCACTGCTATCTATAATACTGCCACGCTTAGCTGACAGCGGAAGACTACGCACCCATTGAGGTGCTGCCTTAATCATAAGATTGTCACTGTAAATGCCGCCGATTACAAATAGTCTAATGAACAGCGCACAAAAAATAAAGGTTATCAGTAAAACCAATACCAATAACCTCTTTTGTAAACTTAATAATGAGAAATGCATTTAGCCTCCAAAAATACTTGCAATAAAGTTGCATAATGCATCAAACCAGTTTGTGGGCGCACTATATGTTTCGGTAGTCCCGACAGTCACTCCGCCAAGACCCACCGAAGGTATATTTTGCGTCATTCCCAGAGCCTCGGGCGAGATACCATCTATCAGAGCTTCAAGCTCCGTCATCAAGGTATTATACCTTTCCTGCTCAATTACAAGCTCCTGCTGGCTGGCCAATATCTGAGTGTTGTAATTACTGATTGATATTGCATTATATATCAATAATATGCTAAGGAGCGCCAAAATAGACGCCGTAATGGCAACAATAAGCTTGCCTCGCAGATTAAGCTTAAATGCAACCGTCTGTTCGACGGCAGAAATCTGTTTATTTTCATTTATAATAGTCGGAAGCCCCTCGGGCTCATAGACCTCAAGCTCATAAGCCGTCTGCGCCGGAGCCTCTACTTCCATTAAGTCACTGCGCATCTGATTATATGCTTCAGTGCTGGTCTGATTGAAGCGTTCTAATTGCTCTTGCGCAACCTTGCTGACGCTTTCCATTTTGGATATGTTTGCCTGGTCTATATCATATGTGCTTTTTAACATTAAAACGCCTCCTTTTTTATTTTGTTTTTGTCATAATTTTTCGCAGATTCTTAACTTTGCCGAGCTGCTTCGTTTGTTTTGTTCTGTTTCTTTCGGGTTAGCTTCTATAGGTTTTTTGTTTATGAGTTTCACGCTTGCCTTGTGCTTGCACACGCATATCGGCAAATTTTTGTCACATAAGCAATCCGTGCTTTCTTTTCTAAATATATTCTTTACAATTCTGTCTTCAAGCGAATGAAAGCTTATCACGCAAAGTCTGCCGCCTGAATTCAGACTTGTTATCATATCTTCAAGACACTTATCTAAGTCTTTCAGCTCATGATTGGTTTCAATTCTCAAAGCCTGAAATATTTTTGCCACACTGTTGTTTTTAAGCTGAAGTTTAATAGGTACTGCGCCTTTTATTATATCCGCAAGCTGCACGGTTGTTTTGATTTCTCTTTCTTTTCGCTCACTTACAATCTTTTTTGCAATCCTGCGGCTTAATGGTTCCTCACCATATTTAAAAAATATCTTTGTGAGCTCTTCTTCGCTATAGGTGTTTACTATATCTTTGGCACTAGTTTTGTCATCTCTATTCATCCGCATATCAAGCGGGCCGTCTTGATTATAACTAAAACCCCTCTCACTGCTGTCAATCTGATGGGATGATACTCCCAGGTCTATAAGCACACCGTCAACGCCCGTTAAATTTAAGTCCTTCAAAATCTGAGCATAGTTTTTGAAGTCGCTTTTGATTATATGAGCCTTGCATTTGACATACTTTAGTTTTTGAGTTGCAGCGGCTATAGCCTCGGCGTCTTTGTCAATACCCACAAATGTGCCACGCGAACTTAATTTGTTTATAATGCCGCAACTGTGGCCCGCTCCGCCCATAGTGGCGTCAACATATATGCCGCTGGATTTTATACTAAGAGCCTCAATGCACTCATCAAATAAAACCGGTATATGCCTAAATTCCATATTTGCCCAGCTCTTCTACTATATCGTCAAAGTTTACGCTACCCTGTTTTTTATACTCCTCCCACCGCTCGGCGCTCCAAATTTCGGCACGTGTGCCAACACCCACAAAATATACTTCCTTTTTGATGGCTGCCGCGTCTCTCAAGCTTTGCGGAAGCAGGAACCTCCCCTGATTGTCCTCAGCAACTTCATAGGCTGATGAATACAAAAGCCTCAGCGGCTGTTGGAGATTGCTACTGAACATTGGAATTGAAGAAGTTTTGTTAAGAAGTGCTTCGAGCTGTTCGTGAGAAAACACAAACAGACACCCGTCGTTTCCGCGCGTGACAACATAACCTGACCCTAGTTCTTTTTTGAACTTAGGCGGCAGGCGCAGTCTGAATTTTTCATCGGCCACATGCTTAAACTCTCCGCTTAACATAACTCTCCTTTTAAAGCGCTCATTTACTTGAGACAAAACCCTCACAATTTACGCTTCTTGACAGAACTGACCTAAAATAGAAAGGGCCTATTCTGACGTTACGGATATTGTAGCATAATTTTTGACCACTTTCAACCACTTTTGACCACTTTTAAAAAATTTTGTGCACATGCACAAATCATAAAAATACCTCACCCTTTCCCTCTTTTCTCCTCTATTATAGCGGTGCAATAAGTATCACTGAAAAATTCTGCAGACCACAAAGTAGATAAAACACATTTATCTATTTTTACATTAAATTAGGTTTTCACGTTTGACCAATATCGCCGGCAGGTGCATACCCGCAAAAAACCTCACCGTTTGGTGAGGTTTTTAAGTTGAAATATTGATTATCTGCGGTTTACATATCTTATAATCTGCTCAAGAGTAGCTGCAATTACTTCGGAGTTTCCGCCTTGGTTATATACGCTCTCGGCATAAATAAAGTCGGCAAAGGTTTTTAGCACATCAAAGCTTACGGTTTTGTTGCCGTTCTGGGCATATATACAAATTCGCTCAGAACAATATTCCTTAAACGAGCGCAGGTCAATCTCAAAAAAGTCGGCATAAGCACTGTCTATGCTTGCGTCGCCAGTCGGAGCATAAAATCCGTCTACCAAAACCGCTCTTTTAATATTTGACTTATGACGCAAAATAAATTTTACCAAAAACACCGCAGCAATTCCGTGACAAACAAAAGTGGTATCTTTGGTTATAAGCCCCGCATCCAAAAAGCCTTCAAGAACTTTCTCCCAATTTTTGTAGTTCATTCCCTGAACAGTAGGCAATGTCGGCACATAAACTTGTCTGCCGCGCTCAGCAAAGTATTTGTTTACTTTGTCAAAAGTAGCTCCGTAAAAAGTTTTTTCCGTTCCGTGAAGTATAAATATGTTTTTCATATGCTCCCCCTTAAATTTCTATTTCTATCAGCTTATTTTGCAGCAAGTCGCAAGATGTCAGGTAGTATGGTATGCCACTTTTAACAAGTTTGATTGGATTTTTTATATATTTTGCCCCATGCAAATGCCCATATATAACACTGTGCACACCGTAATCTTCAAGAAGTTTGGTAAATGCGCTGTCATCCTGCCTTTTGTTAAACGGCGGATAATGCATTATGCAGACTATTTTTTCGCCGTTTGTCTGCTGCTCTTTGGCAGCCTTTAGCGTAAGCTCCAGCCTGATAACTTCTCTTTCAAAAATTTTTTGGTTCTGCGGCCCCATAGGTCCGCTACCCTCCGGCACCATCCAACCTCTTGTTCCGCAAAAAATTACATCTCCAAATTTCAGGCAGTCGTTTTGAATGGCATACATCTTTTGCGGCAAAGTACTTCTCAGCTTTGATATGCTACTCCACCAATAGTCATGGTTACCACGTATGATTATCTTTTTGCCGGCGTTTTCTGAAAGAAGTTTTAGGTCAGCCTGAGCATTTTCAAGAGTCATAGCCCAACTTATGTCACCTGCCACTATTACAACATCATCATCAGTAACTTTTTTTCGCCAATCGGCCCATATATCGTCAAGATAATTATCCCAGACCGGCCCAAAAATATCCATAGGCTTTGGATTGTTTATAGACATATGCAAATCACTAATTGCAAAAACTTTCATATATCCATTATGCCACATTTTGGCCTGCTTGACAAGTACTTATATATTATCATCTTTTGGGCACTTTGTAAATACCCATTTTTAAGTGAACGGATATATATATGCGCTGCCCAACCCTCCTTTGTAACAATTAAAAAACAGTTTTCATATATTTAAAAAAGGAGGTATTTTTTATGTCTTATTATACTTGCGGCAACAGCAGAGGTAACTGCCCCGGGCCGCTCAACGGAAACGCACTAAACGGAATTTGTGAACGGGCTGTAATTGAAGTCAACAAAGTTCTTGACGCCTGCATGAAACAAACACAGCTTCAAAATGTTCAGGTTACAATAACAAACCTTACTCCGATAAATCCTGCTCTTCCGCTAACTTTTGTCAGTGCCGGAAATAATGGCCCTGCCGAAATCAGCAATCTTGTGGTTGACAGACTTCTTGACAAACCAAACTTTGCAAGAGTTTCCGCCAATGTTACAATTCCGATAACAATCAGCTATACTGACGCCAACGGCGTACCCGGCTCGGGTGAAGGTATACTTACGTCAAGCCTGGATGTGGTCTTATTTGTTCCGCAGCCTGCAATCACACCATATTCAATAGAAGTTTTCGGTTCAATCAACGGCGCAATCGGCAATTTTGTTGAAGGCAGCACATTCTCAATATCGTGTTGTATGACAGTTGTAGCTAAAGTTGTGGTAAACGCCGACATTCTCGTTCCCACCTACGGTTACAGCACTCCGCCCCAATGCAAAGACTACACCCAACAAATATGCAGCGGTGCAATGAGTCTTCCAATCTTCCCATCAGCACTATAATAAAAAAACACCTTTAGGTGTTTTTTTCTCTTAAAATTCCTAAATCAAAGTTCCGGTTTTATCGCTATATCCGTTTTCTTTTATCCAGTTTCGGTTGCGAGCATACAAATCCTTGGTTTCTTTGCAAAAATATTTATACAAATCAGTTTCCTTAATGCTTTCAAGCTCCATTAATTCCTCAGTATTATTATATTCCATACTTGTTAAGCGATATTTTTCCGGATCCATATCATATAGATTATCAGTAATAACTCCTTTCTTTTCAGCTACTTCCTTATTACTTTTACATTCTCTTCTTGAAAGAGTTGCCAGACCCGTTCCCAATTCGTCGTCACGAGTGACACTTAAGCGGCCATATTTTTTAACCGATTTTTCTATCAACTCATCAACATGTTCATCAGTATGTATTATTGGTCCATCCTGATTCAGTTGTTTAGGAGGATCCCAACAACCCCACTTTAACAGCATATCCGATATAGTACCGTTGGCGTACTCGGGAAAACTTCTTTTTATTGATGATACAAGATTATATAAGCTCCTGTCACGCTCGCGTAGCCCTGTGCAATCTTTAAACCAATTCCCATTAGTTTCAAAATCAGGAAATTCAGGCTGATGAAGTTTATACTTTGCGTATGCCACTGCATCTATATCCATGTAGCCTTTACTGAAATACCATCCATGGCTCTTAGCATAAGCGTACTGTGACATGTCATTTCTATACGCATAATTCCAAAAATTAGTTATGTCGGAACGCGCCTCTCTCAATATGTCAATACAACCGCCATTTTCCTGCGCAAGTTTGTCTACATAACCTATAAAACCCTCTTCATCTCTAAAACGCATACCGCTGTCATAGGATAAACCTGTTATGGCCTCTACATAATCATTCTTCTTAAAACCCGTCGGAAAGCTGGAATTACGGCTGGAATTTGTCAAATCTTTATGAAACAAGTCGCCTCTTTCAACCCTGATAACCCCGTCATAATCTAAATGATTAATCAGCCCCATAAATAATTGAATATTTTTCTCTTCCCTTAGGTGATTTTGGTTAGGGTCATAAGGATAGCCTGTTATTTCTTCTATGCGAGCAGCCAACAAAGAGGCAAAGGAATGCTCAGCAGCATCGCCGTTTGCGGCTGTTTCCGCCAAAGCTTCACGTCTGACCTGCCCCCTAAATCTGCTATAAAGAGCCGGATTTCTGGTTCCTAAATCTCTAATAAATCCGTCAGCATCAAGACACCTTAACAGTTCTTTTTTAGTCCTTTCTTCGCTTATCTTTTTCATATTGCACCCCCCTATTATATTATACTTTATAAGTGCTGTTTGTCAAGATTGAATTTTGTTACGGATTGAATTTTAAATACTGCCTCCCGAGCCATGCCCCGGCAAAAACTGATGCCCGCTATATAGCTTTTTCAGTTTATCTAAAGACCTAATCAAATCATCTTCGTTTGAAGTGGGCAAATCAAATCTTCCTACACCACCCTTAAACAATGTATCCCCCGTAAACACAACGCCGTCAATTTCGAAACTCACACTGCAATCGGTGTGCCCCGGTGTAAAAACTATGTTAATCGGCAAATCCAACAAATCAAGCTTGCCCTCACTCAAAATCCTCAGATCTTTTTTGTCCGCATCACTTATAAACCTAAGTCCGAAAAAAACGCTGCAGTTTGTGTCAGGTTTATGCAGCTTATCAATTGCATTTTTATGCAAATAGCATTTAGTATTAAAATGTTTAAGTATTTCAGATAAGCCTCTCATATGGTCATAATGCCCGTGCGTAAGAATTACACCGACAACTTCTAAGTCCCCTATGACCTCGCAGAGCGCTTTTATATCAGCCGCAGCATCAACTACTACGGCTTTATCATTATATTTTATAACGTATACATTACACAAGCCTTTAACAAGATTTATTTGAATTTGCATATTTATTCACCTAAACGTATTATTATAAAAGTTTTTAAATCTTCTTTATGGCATCAACCGGCCGCATGCGGCTTATTTTTATCACCGGAATAAGCGTTGCAATAAGCGTAATTATCCCGCAAGCCACCAATACAAACACCAGCGGAGAAACACTGACTGCAAGCAGCGAAATTTTTGTAATAACATTTGACTGTAAAAAGGTTTGAAGGTTGTCTATAAGCAAAGCATTCACGGCCCACACTCCAACAAACATTAGTAGCCACGCAAAAGCCACAGTGATTGCTGCGATAATAAATGCCTCTATCAAAAATATCTTGCTCACATCTATGCCGCGTGCCCCGATTGCCCGCAAAATTCCTATTTCCTTTTGTTTATTAATTACACTCAGTGATACAAAGTTAAACAGCAATATTGTTGAGAATATCCCAAGAATAAGTGCTAAATATCTAAAAATTATTGCAAAAATATCAAATACCTGAGCTATCATATAAACAGTGTTGGATATTCCGCTTTCATGATATATATAGTGGTCATTGGCAAACTTAAGCATAGCTTCGCTGGTATGCACTGACGAAGGCAGTGTTATATACATACCCTTAATCTGATAATCCTCGGCAATCAAAGGCTCTACGACTTCATCGGGAACCCATCCCAAAGCACCACTCGACACAAGACGCCTAATACCTTGCAACGCGTAAGCTAATGTCGCGGGTGTTGTTGGCATATCTTCAATTATTTGCTCATCGTTAAGTATTCCAACCACAGTATAAACAGTTTCACTCAGCGGCGGGTCTTTTTCACTGAAAGGTTTAAAATTACCTACAGTAAACTGTCTGGGAGTAAAATCGTTATGTATATCATAGATACCGTTTTTGAGTAGTTTTGATATGTCGGTTGCAAAAATACTGTCATATCTTTGAGCCGTTAGAATAATAGGATTTTCAATACTTGTGTCACTAAGTCTCAGCAAACTGTCCTCAGTCAAATAGTCGTTGTCATATAAATCAGTTTCACTATAATATTTGAGCAACTCTCCGATTTTAATAATTCCAAGATTTCCAGGCGTACTCTGCGAATACTTTGGCTCACTGCCAGACATGCTGTATGCCTGAATTTTTACGTTCTTAATGCTTGAGGTTGCTTTGTTTTGCACAACATATTGATTTATATACTCCGTGTCTCCCGCTATCATAAGTGAATAATAGTTAACTGCGGCATCTACATAATCATAATAATCAGGGTTCTCTGAAAAATCTTCTGAATTTTTAAAAATATTTTCCCACTTTTTATAAAATCCTGTCTGGTCAATAAATCCTGTGTCTATAATTCCGCTTATGTTTATATGAAACCCATTTGGGTCGGTAAATCCATTTTGATAAAGCATAATCAAATTGTGAACATAGTTGTAATCATCATTAAGAGGATATAACATATCAGGACGCTCATCCATCTGATAAACAAGCAGGCACCAAGCCAGATAGTCAGTAATAAGCACTTTGCCGTCTATGCTATCCTGCTCAGTCGGATATCCTCCAAAAGTAAAAGGCACGCTAAACAGCGGCGGAAACGCCGGAATTGTAAGATATTCTATCTCTGTCTTACCGGGTTTCAAATAATATTTTTTGAGCTGCTCTTCACTCATCACAACCAAACCTTCGCTTTCACTGGTAATAGGGCTTGAAAGCGTCTTTCCAATAAGCCTTTTTAGCATATCTCTCACATTGGTGATAGAATAGGGCCCAAAACTGATGCCGTTGCCATAAAAATTTATAACATCTTCGTCATCCAAATATTCCCTAATTTTGTTATATGACTGCACATTAAACACTTCAACAGTGTTTCTATTAAAGGTATTATATTGTTCTATATGCTGACCCTGTTTCAAAATTATATTCGTTATACCGTTCTTTTCAAAGCTCTGAGCAGAAGCATATGCTATGTTATAGCCCGAAAAAATCTGACTTAGGCCAAAAAGCGCCAGAGCCACCACCGTCAAAAAAATTGTAACAATCAATCTGAACTTTTTGGTCTTAAAATTTGACGCACCGATTGACGCAGCAAACCTATTGGGAAGACGTGATTTTATCAGCTTAAACCCGTCGGTCTTTTCTGTTTTGACTTCGCCGGTATTGCTGAACGAGTTGGCTGTCGAATGTTGTATTGTAACCTTGCCCTTACTTTTTTGTATAGTCTGATTAAGTTGTTCAATTTCAGTGCCATTAAGAACTCTGGATTTAGGAATTGAAATTACGCCGCTATTTATCTCAAATTCATTTTCAGATGCATTATGTTTTGTTATATCACTTATAACAATCCCGTCAGCAAGCTCAATTATGCGGTCAGCATAACGTTCGGCCGAATCGCGGTCGTGACTTACTATCACTACCAGCTTTTCTTTTGAAAGCTTCCCAAGCAAATTAAAAATCTGAGCACTAGTTGCGCTGTCAAGGTTCCCGGTAGGCTCATCGGCAAAGATTATTTCAGGCTCCTTAACAAGTGCCCGGGCAATAGCCACCCTCTGCTTCTGCCCTCCGCTCAGTTCATTGGGCTTTCGTTTTTCAAACCCATTAAGCCCCACCTGATGCAATATTTTTCCGACGGCTTCTTTTTCAGCTTTTTTGCCCTGAAGCCTGAGTGACAGTGCCACATTATCATAAACGCTGAACTCATCCAAAACGTTATACTCTTGAAAGATAAACCCCAGATAAGTGTTTCGGTATGAATCATAATCCTGTCCGCTGAAATCTTTATTGCTTTTGCCCTTTATAATAATCTGTCCGCTGTCAGGTGAATCAAGTCCGCCCACAATATTAAGAAGCGTACTTTTTCCGCTTCCTGACTTGCCAAGTATAAAAACCAGACCGTTATCAGGGAATTGTATGTTGATCCCTTTAAGGGCAGCAGACGCTGTCCCCTTCTTACTTTTATAGGTCTTTTTTATGTTTTTAAGCGTAAGCATAACCCCTCCTTAAACGGATATCGGACATAAAAGAAACTACTGTTTAAGTATATCAAACTATCATAATTTATCCAAACCTATTGTGGTGTATTGTGAATTTTTTCCGTATTTTATGACAGAAACAATACCCGCCGCAATCATAATACCCTCTTGCAAAACACCCACATACAGCCCAAATATTAAATTAAATATCACAAATAAAACTGAGGATACTATAGCACAGACCCGCAGCACATCTTCACTATTCTGCCACATTCCGTAGGTGAACATAAGTAGCCCCAAAAGCGGAAGCAAGTCAAGTGTAGACTTAAAAACTATTATAACGGCGGCTATGGTCAAAACCTCAAATAAAATCAAAAACCAAATATTGGGACGAAAGCGCCTTAGGTCAAACACAAAAAACACCGTCGTTCTGACAGTTGCAACAGCCACCCCCACAAAGGGAGCAAAAGCTCCGGCAAAAACAAAACTTAAGCAATAAAAAATATTTGCCGGAATTTGACAAAGTAGCATCTTTACTTTGTTTTTGCAAAACAAACTGAAAGCGGAAAACACCAGCGCCAGAACACCAAAAATTAAACTCATATCATACTCTATGCCGCACTTAAACAAAAAACGCCTATAAACTATAGGTCGTCATTTTTATAAAACTCTCTGACCAAGCTGTCTGAAGGCACCAGAGTTCCATCTATCGTGCCCACAAAATTAAGCTTGCTGAGCATGGTTTTGGCAAGTGAATTGTCAAGAGGAGACAGTTGTTTTATTGCTATATTTTTATACATAAGCGGCTCAAACAAATGTGTTGTGTCAAGAAAATATTCAACCAGATGCATATGTGGCCGTATATATATATCCTCACCATGACACACATCCGCCCACATGGTAACAGTCCTGAGAGGATTGGTATTCCGCTCGCGGCTATCCCTTATTATACGCCTGAACAGTCTTAATTCTCTTCCGCTTATAAGCGGCTTATCATTATAACTGAACACAGTATTCGTCTGAACATACACTCTAAAAAACTTGTCACTGTCAAGGGAACCTATAATCAAAGGGTTAAGTGCGTGTAGCCCCTCTATTATTACAACATCGTTGGGCTTAAGCGAACAAATTATCCACTTGTCAGAGCGCCTTCCAAGCCTGAAGTCAAAGATAGGCAACGCAGTTCGGTTCTTAAATAAAATTTCATTGAGGCACTGCTGCACACAGTGAATATCAAGCGAATAAACCGTTTCAAAGTCGGGCTTACCGTTGGGTTTCAGCGGCAACTCATCCACCGAAAATAAAAAATCATCAAGGGATATTACAAAAGCATTTATGCCTCTGCCAATAAGCCCCTGCTTAATTTTATATGCCGAAGTAGTCTTTCCGGCAGACGACGGACCGGCCACAAGCACAATCTTTTTGCCCCCACCTATTATACTATCTACAAGCCTTGTGATTTGATTGGCATAGTTGTTTTCAGACTGCCTGATAAGGTGTCCTATATCCTTCATGGCCAAATCGTTCACTTGCTCTATTCGTGCCTGATACTTTTCAGATTCCATAACCTTTCCTTATTTTTCATCTTTGGGGTCTTTTTGTTTTTTCGGCTTTCTGCCGTCAAAAATTTTGCCCAAGATTTTATATACCGTTTTTAGTCTGAATATACGGCTGGCCGCATAAAGCGTTTTATATCCCCCGCCAATTAAAGTATAAGGTTTGGGGTCTTTTTTAAGGCTTATTTTATAAACAATTTTTGCAATCTTGATAGGAGGCATACGCGTTGAAGCATCCTCGTTTATGCACATGGTTGCATTTTTAACCCGTTCTCCATACCGCTCGTTGGTTTCAAAGCTCTTAACTCGGTTTGTGCCAAAGTTTGTGGCAACATCCCCCGGACAAACCGCAACCGACCTTATGCCATAAGGCTTAAGCTCAGCATCAACTGATGCTGACAGCGAATTGAGGGCCGCCTTGCTTGCCGCATAAAAGGCCCTGTATGGCATGGGGAAAAATCCCACGATGCTGCTTACATTAATTATTTTGCCTGTTTTGGGCATATACGTAAGAACATTACGTATGCAGTTTAACGCACCAAAATAGTTTACGTCAAATATTTCTCTTGCCACCTCATCTTTGATGATTTCGGTAGCTCCGCTCACGCCGTAACCTGCGTTGTTAATCAAAATATCAATTTTTCCAAACTTCTGATTTATCTGCGCAAAGACATCGTGCACCATCTGATTGATTGATACGTCGCACATATAAAAGTTTTTTACTCCACCCACAGGCTTTCTGGCCAGCACCACAACGGTGTCACCGTGCGCAACAAAATATTCGGCACATTCCTTGCCTATTCCGCTTGTTCCGCCGGTAATTACAACTACTCTCATATCTTCTCCCGTTTTCATAATATTCCCGCCTCTTTCTTCTTTCTTTATTTTATAATATTAACCTTTTTTTTGCAACCAAATTGGTGAGATTTAACAAAACACACTCTTTTCTTCTTTATTAAATCGTCGTTTTACGTTGTAATTCAACTGAAGCGAATAAAATATCGTGCTTGCACAGATATATGCGAGCGAAGATGAATTTCAAGACAACCTATTATGGGTTGATTTGATTGCAGTTATTAAGTGGTTGTGTTATATTATACCTATGATAAAACTTATAGCCTCAAAAAACGAATACATAGCCAAACTTCTTGTGCATGAAGGTCTTCCTTTTTCGGCTGTAAGCAAACTGCTTCGGAAAAAAGATATTAAAATAAACGACAAGCGTATCAATAAAAACATAAAAGTAAACCAAGGCGACGAAATTATAGCCTACGCCGAGCCGCCAAAACGCTATGAGGTTGTGTTTGAGGACCAAAATATAATAATTGTGAACAAGTCTATGGGCATAGCTACGGTAGGCGAAAACAGCCTTGAAACCCTTCTCAAACAAAATGAACCTAATATCACAGCTTGTCACCGCATTGACACCAATACAGCAGGACTTGTGATTTTCAGCAAAACCACTGAGGCTCATAAAGAAATTCTGGACGCTTTCAAAAAAGGACTTATAAACAAATATTATCTGGGGTTGGTGTCCGGCACTCCAAAAGAAAAGGCAGCAACGCTTAGTGCGTATCTCACAAAAGACGCCGAAAACTCGGTTGTGACAATATCTCAAACAAAGACGCCTGACAGCAAATCCGTCAAAACAAATTATGAACTACTCAGCAGTTTCGGTGATATTTCAGCGCTTAAAATTCAGATTATAACAGGACGCACACATCAAATCAGGGCACATCTGGCTTTCGCGGGTTACCCGGTTTTGGGTGACAACAAATATGGAGATCGCATAATCAACCAAAAATATCATGTGCACAAACAATGTCTGTGCGCATATAAGCTTGAGTTTAACTTTAACGGAACACTAAAATACCTAAATGAAAAAACCTTTGAAATAAAGCCTTACTTTGCCGATCTTTTAGCTGACATAAAATTTTAAACATAAAAAATATTGCCTACCATCGGCAATATTTTTTTCACACACCATTAATGCTTGTTGAAAGTGGTGTTTCCGCACCGGGGGCATGGCGGCATGGTGTCGTTTGCCCCAAGGTCTATTCTCTGCCCGCAGTTGCGGCAGTTATATACTCCGCCTCCGGGGGACGTTCCGGTAACTATCTTTTCCATAATCTCCTCCTTAGGAGTAGTTTATGCAAAAAATCAAATTTTAAACGGACATCAAAAAGCCCGCTAAAGCGCCTTTGCAAGAGCGATATTATTAAAAATCGCTTCAAAATATGCATATTTTATTGCCGCATTAAACTCCAGCCCCCAATACCCCCGCTGAACAAGAGCTTCAAGATGCTCCAAAGTTTTGTTTAAATAACTAACAACAAGCTTTATCTTATTGTCTTTTATATCTGATATCTTCTCAATGTTTTGCTGCACCAACTCCATACAGTCTTCAATAGCACCTTTTGCACCGATTGTATCTATAACCCCCTGATCATAATCTATTGATGTTTGATAAAGCGACTGATAAATTTTCTTTAAATCCCCTATAGCCGCCACAACCTCATCAGCGTTTCCGCCAAACTTAAAACTGATGGCAGGAACACTTATATTTATGATACCAGCACTTCCCCCCAGCTTTTCTTTTACGCTGGTGGCGTCAGAGAAACTGCTATACATAGACGCATATATAAAATAATCCCCCTGCTGATTTACATAGCCAGCTCCACCCTGATTTTGTATGCTCTTTGAAAGCGCCTCTGCCTCCGGCTTTCCGCTGACTTGATAGAAGCATATTCCATACATTACGTATCCGTTAGTTCTTACATTTCCGCCATAAAATATGCTGGATTTACTCATAAGCGTGCTTGAAATAAAATCCGCTATGTTCAAAATTACAAAAAACGAAAGTCCGGCTAACGCCAAAATAAACAGCGTGCCAAGCACCCGTGTTTTTTGCGGTTTATTTTTCTTACAACAAATCCTGTGTGTCATCAAATCTTGAAAATCCTCCGGCCTGCGTTTATAATTATATTGGATGTGACAAGTATATAATTACTTCTATAATATAAAAATACGAAATTCTTTAGGCTTTTATGAATATATTACAAAAACCGAATATCAATATCACATCAAAAAAGTCAACAGCGGCAGTATCAAGTGTGACACTCAACCGCCGCAAAAGGAGAAAACATTATGAAAATCATCCCTATCTTCAACCGTGTGCTACTTGAGCCCGTAAGCGCCCCCAAACACACACAAAGCGGCATAATTATAAGCCAAAACGATGAGGACATTAAATACGGCAAAGTGCTTGAAAGTGCCGATGCAGTTTTTTCAATCGGCGACCTTGTGCTTTTTGAGGAGCACACGGCATACAAGGTTATGCTAAAAGGCATGCCGAAATACTTAATCAAAGCAATAGATATCTTGGCTAAAATGGAGGAAGAATAATGGCAAAACAAATTTTAAGCGGTGCTGACGCCAGAAGCAGTATCATAAACGGTGTCAATAAAGTAGCGGATATAGTAAAGCTTACTCTGGGACCAAAGGGCAAAAACATTATGCTTGACAGAGAATTTTTGCCGCCCCTTATCACCAACGACGGAGTAACTATTGCCAAAGAAATAACACTGAGTGACCCATTTGAAAATATGGGAGCACGCGTTATTCAAGAGGTATGCACCAAAACTAATTCGGTGGCGGGCGACGGCACCACCACAGCAATAGTTCTGGCACAAGCAATCTTAAACGGAGCTCACAAGCATATAGCAGCGGGAGTCTCTCCAATAGAGCTGAGCACAGAGCTCAAAGACGCCTGCGCTGAGTGCGTTAAAATTCTTGATAAAATGAACATGCCAATTAAAAACACCGACATTGAGAAAATCGCCGCAATATCATCAGGCGACCCTGAAATCGGTGCTCTTATTGCAAGCGCAAAACAAAAAATAGGAATGGATGGCGTCATTACACTTCAAGATAGCACAAGCGAACACACCGAGCTCAGCGTAGCCGAGGGTATGCAGTTTAACAAAGGTTATGCTTCGCCCTACTTCTGCACAGACGAGAAGCTGCAAGTAGTTTTTGACAACTGTCTTTTGCTTATCACCAGCGGCAAGATAACTTCCTTCGGTCAGCTTCTGGGCGTTCTTGAACAAATTGTGGCCGGAGGTGAAAAGCTCGCTATCATTTGTGACGACATTGAAGAAGAAGTTTTATCAACCCTGGTGCTAAATAAATTGAGAGGAACCTTTAACTGCGTGGTTATAAAAGCACCCTACTTTGCCGACAAGCGCGAAGCCTTTTTAGAAGACCTCGCAGTGCTCATCGGCACCAAGGTCATAAGCCACGCAACAGGCACAGATTTGCGGCAAACAAACCTAAAAGACCTTGCCCGACTCAAACAGCTTAAGGTTACAGCCGACAACACCACAATATTGCCGCAAAACGTAGATAAAAATGCTCTTGACACACGCATAGCCCAAATAAAGACACAAATTGAGTGCGCCTCAAACGATTTTGACCGAGATAAACTAAAGGAGCGCCTCAGCAAACTCTCGGGAGGCGTTGCAGTAATTTTTGTAGGCGCACACACTGAGGTTGAACAAAAAGAAAAAAAGCTAAGAATAGAAGATGCCGTCAATGCAACAAATGCAGCAATAGAAGGCGGTGTTGTGGCAGGAGGAGGTGTAGCACTGCTGAACTGCTCACAAACTCTTGATAGTTCTCCTGCTAAAAACATCTTAAAGCATGCTTTGCGCGCACCCATAAAACAAATTTTGCAAAATGCCGAGATTGAGCCGGGAATTATCAAAGAAATTCTGGATAAAAATGATCCCGAATTTGGATTTGATGCAGGAAGCGGCAAACTTTGTAATCTAATTGAGCATGGCATAATTGACCCGTGTAAGGTCACTAAAACAGCTCTTACAGGCGCCGTAAGTGTAGCACGTACGCTTATTACAACCGAGGCTATGATAACCGACTTAATTAAACTCCCCTCTTCTTCATAAATTTTATCTTTTAAAAAATAAAAAGACATACAAGAAAAATGTTTGACAATACAACAGAATTACCTATATAATACAAAATACATGTTTTTTATAAATTAAAAGATTTTGTTAAAAAAATAATCTGCGGAGAGAAAATGAAAGATAATGATATTCATATAGTGACCGGTGCTGCGGGAAGAACGGGATTTCCTTTGTGCCTAGAACTAATTAAACGAGGGGCAAAAGTCAGAGCCTTGGATATAGTAGAAAACGAAGCAACCGAGCAGCTTAAAGCTTTGGGATGCGAGGTTGTTTATTGCGACGTAACCAATCCGCATAATATAGACCAAGCTTTTGGCGGCGGAACATTTGTATATCACTTAGCGGGAATCGTATCCATTGAAAGCAAGCCCACCAAACTGCTTGAGGAAGTTAATATAAAAGGAACACAAAACGTAATTGACGGCTGCCTGAGGCATAATATAAAAAGGTTAATTCACACCGGTTCGGTGCACATGCTCGAAACAGACAACAAAACCGGCATTATTATGGAGCCGAACAGGTTTAATCCCGACACAGTTTACGGAGGCTATGCAAAATCAAAGGCAATAGCCGCCAATTTGGTTTTGGATGCCAAAGAAAAAGGACTTGATGTTGTGCTAGTTCTACCTTCCGGAATTATAGGCCCTTATGAATTTACAAACTCCAACTTCGGAGAAATGGTAGCACAGGTAGCAGACGGCAATTTGCGCATCTTTATCAAAGGTAAATATGATTTTGTAGACGTACGTGACTTGGCCTGCGCATTTTGCGATTTGGCACAGAAAGGTGAAAATGGCCAAAGTTATATAGTAAGCGGCAATGTTATTACAGTAAAAGAAATGATGAACATCGTAGCGGAAACTGCCGGAATTAAAAGAATTAAGCATTTTGTTCCTCTTTTCTTAGTGAAAATGTTTGCCGGTATTGCCGAAAAACATGCCTTAAGAAAAAAACGCAAACCCACATTCACACCCTATTCAATGAAAGTATTGCAAGATAACTGTAATTTTTCTCATGCTAGGTTGACCAAACTCACAGGATATACTCCGCGACCGGTTGAAGAGTCTCTCAAAGACCATACCAAATTTTATATGGCTCAAAAGGCCAAAATAACAGACAATAAAAGTAAGGGGTCTATTGTTCTTCTAAAAAGCTCACCGGCACAAAATATTTTGAAATAAAACCCGACAGCAGCAAATTACCCTCCCCACGCAAAAAGCGCGGGGAGTTTTTACTTGCAATAATCTAAAGTTTGCGATATACTGTTTTCAGAGGTATTTTATGCCAAATATTATATATGAGGACAACCATATAATTGTGGTGATTAAGCCCCAGAATATGCCTACGCAAGAAGATAACAGCAAAGATTTGGACCTTCTTAGCGAAATTAAGGATTATATCAAACAAACCTATCAAAAACCCGGCAATGTTTTTGTGGGACTTGTGCACAGACTTGACCGCCCCACGGGCGGGGTTATGGTTTTTGCCAAAACCAGCAAAGCGGCTTCTAGGCTTAGTACAGGAATTAAAGACGGTAGCTTTGAAAAGACTTATCTTGCGGTAGTCACCGGAAAACCCAGACTTGGTTACGGCAGACTTACCCACTATCTTAAAAAAGACGAAAAAGAAAACATGGTGCGTATAGCCACGCAGCTGGAAACTGGCAGTAAGCTTGCCGAGCTTGATTATCGCACGATTGACACAAAAAACAAAATGAGCTTGATCAAAATAAACCTGCTTACCGGCAGAAGCCATCAAATACGGGTGCAGATGAGTGCAATAAAATGCCCTGTTGTGGGCGACACAAAATATGGAGAAGTTAAAGCTTCCACCCCTCTTGCGCTCTGGGCAGCCATACTCAAATTCAATCATCCAACAACGGGCAAGCGTATGAGCTTTTGCGTTTTTCCTCCGCAGGATGCTCCATGGAACAGCTTTAATATTAACACAACGCTTAATATAGACAGCTAAACAAAAAAACAGTGCCAAACACTGTTTTTTTGTTTATTTGAACATCATTTAAAAATAGGTAAATCCTCCCAATTATTACATTTAGGATTTCCATTACTATCAAGCAAATCATATGTTCGGTCAAAAAAGAAATGGGGGTCAGGCTTATGTTTTTCGCCTGTTCTTTTGCTATAGCCATTATTCCAATCATCCTGTCTTTTCTTTAATAATGGGAACATTTCTTTTGCACTTATGATATAACATTTGAAGTCAGCTAAATCTACAAATATATACCAAATGTCCATTTTGATTTGTTTTTCTTTTACTTCACCTGTCATTTTCCATTGATGGGACGAATTGGTTAAAGATTTTTCTTTAACTTGAATAAGAACCGTTTTACCTGTTTCGGGGTTGGCTGCCAAAACATCAATATCTTTTGTATTCTTGCCTGTAATCGTGGCAATCATACCGCGTTTAGTTAACTCCGCCGCTACAAAAAATTCTCCTGCTA
The DNA here is from genome assembly GCA_031260975.1 of Christensenellaceae bacterium. NCBI lineage: Bacteria > Bacillati > Bacillota > Clostridia > Christensenellales > Christensenellaceae > Christensenellaceae bacterium. The sequence goes on along the minus strand of JAISKJ010000003.1, from coordinate 247,840 downwards.
TTCCGTTACTTGCCATGCAAAAATACTTCCTTATTTTTTATTGTTCTTTAAATTAAATAAATATTTATATATTACTCTTTTTAAGTGTCAGCAGCATCTCTTTATCTTCCAAGCTTACTCTAAGACTCTCTCTGATTTTTTGAATAGCCTTGTTGTGAGTGAACCTGTCAAGCGGACTATTTTTTAAAAACTTCAAAGTTTTTTCTTTTTGTTTAATAAAAGCATCCGATATAAGCCAAGCCTGCATCATTCTTACATAATATTCTTGGCTTTTGATATCCCCCGCAAGCTTCAAAACTTGGTCTATATGACTATCATCAAGATATTCTAAAAACCCGCACAACCCAAACCTTACACTAAAAGCCCCGCCGCCAAGCAGGTTAACAAAAAAATCAAAATAGCCTTCATAATCTTTTTTAACATTAATTTTGCTGCACACAACATCGTTAATGGCCCAATTATCAATATATTGAATAAATTCCTTCAAAAGCTCCCGTTTTTTTAACGGCGGCAGTTTTGAAACCGCAACAACCAAACCTTTTGTCATGACAAGCTCAAAATATCTTTTGTTGTCAAGCACAAAAAATCTTTCAATATCACATTCCGTCGCAATTTGGCGAGACAAATTATGCACAATTTTGCTGGGCACACCAATTATATGATATTTGGTAGGAATAAGCTTTCTATGAAAATCCCCAAGTCCCGGCTTTTTGTTTGTTTCAAAATATTCTATTAAATCATTCGGATTATATATATCCATATCTTCACCTGTGTGCGGACATAAAAATCAAAGCTAATTCGTTGCTGAAAATATGCTCATCTATGCTGCCGATAGGCAGTGCCTCGGCACGGTTAATGATATAATTCTTTCCGTCTTTAAGCAAAGTGTCCAGCTTATAAAACCTGATTTTTGAAATAGTTGTGGTATAATTCTTTTCCCCACCAAGCTTTATGTTGTCAAATTCCACTTCAGTCAGCAGATTGGTGCTATTATTAGCCTTAACCATTGTGTTATACATATCCTCCACGCGTCCGTTTAATTTATAGGTCAGCTTTTGAAGGCGGGTGATAAACATATGTGCGTTTACAAACATTCCCGCAAAGCTATCTACCCACACAGCGTTTGGCGCAGAGGCCCTAAATTTTGGGAAGCCCAACTGATTTATACTAAGGTGCCCTATCTGGTCTTTCAAAAGCTCCGCGTCAATATCAAGCGGGTTTACTAGTGCTATATAATAATCTTCGCTATCCAAAATATAAGTTCCGCTTATGTGCAAAAGCTTTTTCTCAACCAGCTTAAAGGTCTCATAAAGCCTGCCGTTTTTATATTTTCCCCAAAGAAGACCCTCTGCCAAAACCCCCAGCAAATTGTGGTTAATAATGAGGTTTATAAATTGCTGTTTGCTATATTTTCGATTGTTTAAAAAGGTATGATAAAAGCGCTTATTTTGAAAGTTAATCTCTTTTTGAAGCTTTGTGATATATTCCTTTAGGTTAATATCTTCAGCAATCAGCCCCGCCGAAATTCTGGCACTTTTATTTGTTTGGGCGTTTAGTGCCGTAACCTTGTTTTTGACGATAACAATTTTGAGCTTCCGCCGGCCTAAATCAAATATACGCTGCCCCATATTCAGCCCAAAGTCATCCGCCAGCTCGTCAAAAATTTCCTCTATGTTTCGGCCTGAGTTTACAGAATATATCTCAAGCATTTTATCAAGATATTTTTGTGCTTTGCCGCCAAGCCGAGCTTTCAAGTTTTTAATAAACCCGATAGCATCATTTCGCAAACTCAAAACTACACAGAGAACAAAATATTCGGCTATCTTTTGGTTTGCTTTATATAATCCTACAACTGTGTTTAACATTTCACTTAGCATATCGCTTGAGCCCAGCACCGCAATAAGCCTCAGTGCCCACTTACTGCTTTCAAGTGTATCCCTCTCAGTTGCCACTTTATATACAATCCGCGCAAGTGCCCGCTTGATATTTTCGTCCACAAACTTAAACCTATCGCTCATAAATTTCAGCATCGCTTCACTCTCAAGGCTTTTAAAGCTTTCCATAATATAGGTCATAACCTTATCGTTATTAATGTTTTCTTCTTCAAAATATCTGGTAAGCCTTAGCCCATAAAGCCGCTGTTGAACTTTGTCTGTTGTTTTCTCGACTTCATCAAAAAATTCGGCTTTGGATGAAAACTTCTGTGACTTTTCAAAATTAAGCTCTTTTTGAATAAATGTCTTTATTTTAGCATTTGTTGTGTTTTGATAGATATTAAGAATAAGGCTGTCCACCTCAACGCTGCCCTTAAAGGTGCTGAGTAGCATAAGCGCTCTCAAAGCACGGTTGGGGTCCTGATCATGCAGCTTGCGTTCCAAAATTTCCAATGCCTCGGTCTTGTGATGTATAATAAAGCTCCTAATCTCACCCGCCATATTAGTCTGCTGCAAAATAAACCCATCAATAAGCGCATTTATCGTTCTGAATTTGTCAATCGACAAAAAGTAATCAATTCCCTGCAAGCTCCTGCTTATATCAAAATATTTAAATATATCCTCCTCACCGTTTTTAGCAAAGACTTTCATATACTCACTGAGCGGTGCCTTATAATTAAACAACACACTCTTGCCGCTTGATTCAAAAATCTTGACAAAAAAAGGCATAAGCAGGTTTCGGTCAATATCACAATACTGAATAATTTCAACAAATCTATCAAAATAGCGCTGCTCAATGGTATATTCTCCCACGCTTTTATAATGCATACTTCCGATATGCGGCACAAAAAGCCTGTTTACAAAAGCACATATATTTTCATACGCCTCACAGCTCAGCAAAAACTCCACAAAATTTTTAAGCACACCCTTATAGTTTTGCAACTGAAAAATACACTCGCCAAATTCAGCAAGCTTATTAGGAAGCGGTGCTCCGTCAAGTTCATCCTTCGCTTTTTTAAGGATTTTATTATCCCCCTTGTCAAAACCTATAAACTCAATCAATTCTTGAGTTAAACTATCACTAAAAGCGCTACCAAGCACCTCCCTCAAATAGCTTTCAAAATCCTCCATACTCTTAAGTATCTTCATATTTTTATCCTCACCAACTAAACAATGCTTAATTTATCAAAGTCTTGTTACTTCGTAATGATATCACACTTGTGTTCAAAAACCAAACGTTTGGCACAAAATCTGTGTTTTTCATAGCTATTTTGGCCCTTTAACACCAAAATTTCTAAAGTCCACTTCACCGATTGCAATGTTTGGAGAATAACCTGAACAAACCTTTTCCAAGTCGCTTTCATAAAGCTCGCCCAAAAGAGCGCCGTTGTGCATTATTAAAAGATGCAAAAAGCTCCCGGCCACGACAAATCCCAGAACTTTAAAAAGCGGCATATCACTTGAAATTATAATTGTTTTTACCTTTGTTCCGCTTTTTTGCTTAAGATTCTTATACCTCAAAAAGTCAAATCCTCTGCCCGGATTTTTATTAATACTTGATACCAAAATAAACGCCCCCATAAATAAATATGTAAGATTAAGTCCGTATTTTAGTGTCACAAAAAATACGGCAAAAAGACCAAGAGAAATCACAATATTCAGCACCGCACAAATTATGCCGGCCGGCCTGGGGCCTGCAAAACGGCTTAAAAGACACGAAATAGCTCTTCCACCATCTAATGGGTGCGCGGGAATAAGATTGACTGCGGCGGTAATTAGGCTGCATAAACAGAATAAATTTGTAAAGTGATATGTTACCGGAAATACCCACCAGAGAGCCAAACAAATAACCACAAGTATGATATTCATAAGCGGACCTGCAAGCGCAATTTTTATTTCATCACTGTGACGCATTACGGAGTTATTCATATTAAGCCTTACACCAAAAGCTGAAACTTTTATATGTCCTGCGCTATACCCCAACCGTTTTGCAGCATACGCATGGGCATACTCATGCAAAAATAACACCGCTATATAGTTAAGGAGCAAAATAAAACTTCCCAGATATATCAGTAGTAGCGCAAAAAGCAAGAACGATAAGTCCAACGATATTTTTATCTGCGGGTGAGAAAAATTTTTACGGACCTGCTCCGGAGCCCCAATACTTGTTTTACCCATAATCTAATTTATGTTTTTAAAAAACAATATATTAGTGATAAATCCCAAAATCCTTAACTCTGCCGGCCTTAGCGGTTATACAAATGTTATACTCTCCGTTTTCGGCTATATTAAAATTTACATGTGTCTCGTTCTGCTTTAAGAAAGCGTAATTACACAAAACTCCCTCAACGTCATTTTTTATAATTCCCAGCAGCCGCGGCGATACCCCCTTTTTGTCACATACCAAAAGCTGCTTCAATCTATTTTTTGTTTTGCCGGCATTTTTCATATCCACCTCATCCAATATTCTTTTTCAGGCTCCGCTTAATTGCCCCAAAAATTCCTTTAAACTGCAGTGTGCAGTCATAAATTTTGTCGGTGTTGTTGTGAAGATTTTTAGCCGACATATTAATAGCTCTAAATGCACCTGCCGAATTTGTTCTGATGAGCCCCGCTGCCATCTTGTCATCCTCCGGAATCACCCCCAGAAGAGGCAGATTAAGTGCCTGCGATATGTCGGTCACCGTCATAATTTCCTTTTCTATAATAAGGTCGCCCCTCACGCGGTTAATAATAAGCCCGATATGCTTAATGCCGCGGCTTAATAAAAGATTAATCACCTTGTCAGCATCTCTCAAACTCGGCAGGTGCGGAGTTACCACTACAATAGCTTCCTGAGCTCCAAAGATAGCCCTCATAAACGGCGCGTCAATGCCGGCCGGACAGTCTATAAGAATATAATCAAAAAAAGTAGCAAGATTATCTATAACCTTCTTGATATTCTCACCTGTTACCAAAACTGCACTGTGTGAGTGAACACTGGGGAGTGTATATAAGTTACTATTCAAAAAATCTTGTATCAGGGCCTGACGCACGCGGCAGCGATTTTCAATGACGTCCACAATATCAAACACCACCTTGTTTTCTATGCTCATCACCACATCCAGATTATTAAGCCCAATGTCCACGTCAATTAAAACAACCCTCAGCCCCATCTGAGCCAGATGCATGCCAAGATTGGCACATATTGTGGTTTTGCCAACACCGCCTTTACCGCTTGTAATAACAATCTTTCTCGCCATAGAATTCTCTCCCTTAAAAATATTATACAGACAAACTTAAAAAAAATAAAGGGGCGAACACCCCTTGTTTTTATTTTCTACAAATTGTTACAAACAAACTAATTATTTGCTTTAGGCCTAATTATTATCAATCACCGCTTGCAAAAGTCTTTGGTCATTAATAAGTGCCGCAGCGCCCAAAATAACTGCATTTTCAGGCTGCTCGCTCAGCGTCACCGGCAGATTAAGACAACTCTTAAAATATTGCTCCAGCCCTGTTATCAAAGCTGCACCACCTGCCACAATTATACCTGTGTCAGTGATATCGGCAATAATATCCGGCTTGCAGGAGTTTATTGTTACTTGAACCGCTTCGGCAATTCTGTCATAAAAATAGCATACCGCGGTTTTAACGTCACCTGCACCAATCACATCTGTAACAGGCCTGCTGCTGCTGATATCGGCTCCGCTAAACTCTATATTACTTTTGTCGCTGTCATAAAGACTGCCTATATCCTTTCGTATCTTTTCAGCTGTTGCGCCGCTTATCAAAATATTATAATGATCTTTTATATATTCGCTCACCGATATATCCATCAGTTTGCCGCCAATCCCGATGCTGCACGCATTTAAGATTGTATTAAGGCTGATTACTGCCACTTCAGTAGTGCCGCCGCCTATGTTTACAACGACATATCCCCTAGGTGAAGAAGTTTTCAGTCTGTCCCCCATTGCAGAAGCTATGACCGAAGGTACAAACTGCAGCTTGCCTATACCCGACAAATATATAACCTTTTCAAGGTCCTTAAGTTCTTCATCTGTAACACCGCAAGGCACGCAAACAAGCGCACTGATCTTAGACTTAACTAAAGACGCCGGCACAATCTTCTGAATAAAGCTTTTGAGCATAACAACAGCCAGCTCCATGTTTTTTACGATGCCTTCACATATGGGGCTTACAATCACCAGATTTTCGCCCGTGCGCCCCTGCATCTTTTTGGCTTTAAGTCCCACCTCTATAACTTTCAGATTTTTGCCGCCCGCCTGAATACAAACAACGCTGGGCTCTTTGAGCACTATACCGCTGCCTTTTTTATATATCGTAGTAAAGCTACTACCCAAATCTATCGCAATTTCTATAGCCGCCAAACCCTTCACCCCCATATATGAATATTATATCACTTCTTTTGCCATTCAGGCAAGAAAAATCTCTAGCTATACTCCAGAAATTCCCACGGAATTAAAAAAGAGGCTAAAAGCCTCAAATCATATCAAGATATTCATTAATGAATACTTGTTAAAAGAAAAAATGACGATATAATTGCCATATAATAGAGGTAGCAGTTGTGGACGATGTGTAGGGTGTGTATACAAAGATACATGACTACACAGCGGACACAACTGCTACCTCTAGAACGTGACAAGTATAGCATCATTTTATTGATACAAATTTGCGGCCGCCGTCCTTAGTCTCAAACTTCACAACGCCGTCTTTAAGCGCAAACAAGGTGTGGTCTCTGCCTACCCCAACGTTTGCTCCGGCCTTCATTTTTGTGCCGCGCTGGCGCACCAAAATATTTCCGGCTTTGACAAGAGTGCCGTCGCCTGTCTTTACTCCCAAACGCTTGCTTTCACTGTCTCTGCCATTACGGCTGCTGCCTCCGCCTTTTTTGTGGGCAAACAGCTGAATTTTTATAAACATATCATTTCACCTCCAATTCTATAAAATCTGAATATCCTTCGTATAAATCCTGAACTCCGCAAAGCATGGTATTTAAAATTATATCAGCATCATGCTTTTGTTCTGGGGTTATATCAAAAGGGATTTTAAGGCTCAAAAAGCCTTCCTTACGTTTTAGTGTGGCGTTGATACCAGCAACTCCTACAATACCAAGTACTGCTGTCTGCACAATGCTTGAAAGAGCACTGCAAACTATGTCCTCGCCTTCTACGCCATAACCTGTGTGACCGTCACACTCCAAAAATATTATGTGACCGTCTTTTTTTGTTATTTTTATCTTAGTCATATCTTTGCCTCGCTGAGACTTTCGCTTATTTTATACTAACAATTTTCACGCGAGTAAAGGGCTGACGGTGTCCCTGTTTTTTGCGTTCGTTCTTTTTGGCTTTATACTTATAAACAATTATCTTGTCAGCCTTGCCCTGAGCCACAACTTCAGCTTCGCATACTGCATCCTTGAGTGTGGGTGTGCCGGTTCTGATCTTGTCGCCGTCGCTAATCAAAAGCACATCAAACTTGAGCTTGTCGCCAACCTGACATTCAAGCTTTTCGATATCAATACTCTGGCCTACTTCAACTTTATACTGCTTGCCTCCGGTCTGAATTATTGCAAACATTTTCTCTTCCTCCTATTTTACGGACTCGCTAAGCAAAGGTGACCCAAGTCTTTAAAACCTTTCTTATGCGGTGATAGACCAAATATATCACAATTCGCCGTGTTTGTCAACCAAAAAGCACAGAGGATATTTTATATCCCTCCGTGCTTTTAACACAACAATTCCGCTCAGATTATTATATGTGCATATATTAATGCATATTATTCACACTGCATCATAATGGCACACTCCAGCCGCTTTTTGAATATCTCACAGCTATAACTATGAACGGCACTTACATCTCCTTTGGCATGATAAGAATTTGCAAAACACCCGCCTCCACAATAAAACTTTGCCCAACACGTCTTACACTCGGTTCGCTCATTGATATTGCAGCCCTTAAACTGTTGCTGTTTTTGGGCGTCTTTAATTCCGTCAAATACATTTCCAAGACAATATTCGGGGTCACTTACAAACTGATGGCAAGGATAAATTTCCCCCTGCGGCGTAACTGCCAGATATTCGCTGCCCGCACCGCAGCCGGACAATCTCTTATAAATACACGGACCGTCATTCAGATTTAGGTTTAAATGATAAAAATTAAGAATTTTATTCTGCTGTTTCAGTTCCAAAATTTTATTTGCCAAAATTTCATATTGCTGCTTTATCTTGGGCAAGTCCTCGTCGGTCAAAGCATACGGTGTTTTTGGGGAGCTCACCACAGGTTCCATACTGATTTCATTAAAGCCCAAATCAAACATATGCAAAATATCACTTGCAAAATCTGTGTTGCTATGTGTGAATGTACCTCTTATATAATATCCCTTGCCGCCTCTCTTTTCCACCAGCTTTTTAAATTTTGACACCACAATATCATAACTGCCGGTGTCCCCAAGTGTCCTTCTGAAACGGTCATGGACTGTCTTCCTACCGTCAAGACTGAGCACAAGCGTATAGATTTCCTTATTGCAAAAATCTATGAAATCGTCATTAATGAGCATACCGTTTGTGGTGATAGTAAACCTAAATTCCTTATTATATTTTTTCTCAAGAGTTCTGGCATATTTTATGGTGTCTTTTACAACTCCCAAATTTATAAGCGGCTCGCCGCCGAAAAAGTCAACATCCAAAAGCTTTTTGCTGCCACTGTTTTTTATCAAAAAATCTATCGCTGCCTTGGCTGTGTCAAAACTCATAAGGGCATCCGCTCCGTGATATTTTCCACCTGCGGCAAAACAATAACTGCAATTAAGGTTACAAGTATGTGAAACATGCAAACATAAAGATTTGATATCCTTTTTCATATTTGTCAAGTCCATACAGCCGTTGCACAGGGGGTCAGGTACAAAAAGAAGGTCCCGGCTTTTAAGCTCATCAATTTCACTTATGGCATTAAGTATATCTTTTTCACTAACTTTCGGGTACAGTTTCTGTATCTTTTCTAAAAGCTTCTTTCTGTCAGCTCTTTCATATTCAGTGGTTATGTCAAACGCCAAATCATCCATACAATGGATACTCCCGCTGCCGCAGTCTATCACAATATTTTTGCCGTTTAGTTTATATTCATGTATCATTTCTTTTCTCCCTAGTGGTTGCCGGACCAAAAGTGATGCGGTTTTGCGCAAAAACTTTGTTTTTGCAACGCAGGCACAAAGAGTGCCTGCGCTGGCGCCGCGCTATCGCGGCGCGCAAAACCGCACCCATAATACCCGCTCCAGCCCCAACAAAAATGCCGGCTCAGCCGACAAAATTGTTAAATTGATTTATTAATCTCTGTTAATACGCTGGCCTCTGGCCTTTGCTTCACATCTTTGATATATCATAGGGTTAGAAGTCTTGCATGCCGATTGACATCCGGTAGCGCATTCTCCGCAACCGCCGTACTTTTTATTTAAATTCCCTTTGACCAAAGTCTTTATGTGTTTCATAATATCTACCGCCCTTATAAGTATACGTAACTTTAGCATTTTTTTGCCCTGCTGTCAACTATTCCTAACATAAAATCTGTTACTGCGTTAAAAATAGTTTGATAACATAACCTTTTTTTGTTATTAACCGCCTTCAAATGTTACAGCCTCATCTTTCATCAGTAGGTAATCCGGAAATGTTTCGGCAGTGGCAGTGCTCTCCACAAATACACCACGTTGTTTTATAAGCGGGCAATTTGGTAACGCTCTGACATTCCAATCACCATATTCAAGAGGATAATCATAATGAACCCGTTCATCCAGAGCTCTACACTTCATAATATCAGTAAAGATATTGTCATTGTCTTCAACTTTTTTAAAATATTTACATCTAAAAGCTTCTCGCCACTTTATACACTCTACACATCTTTTAACCGGCTGAGAGTTTTCTAAAGCCGCTCCCTCCAAATAGAAAAGTTCACCGAATACTCCTAAATTTTCCATAATTCTTTACCCCCCCCCATACATAAATTATATTTTTATTATATACAAAGATCTAACCGTTGTCAACACCTAAAAATAATATTTTTTCCGACAGAAAAGTTATTTATCAGCCACAAAAACAAACCCGGGCATCTGCCCGCCTGTGCTGTTGATTTTCAGTCCGTTTTGTTGGAGCACTTTTAAAATATCCAAAATCTTTTTGTCTATTTTCTCGCCCGGAACAACAATCGGAATTCCCGGCGGATAAACCCATATATATTCAGCACTAACCTTACCTAAACTCTGCCCTATTTCGGTTTTAACAGCCTTCAAAGGCTTTAAGTCACTTGACCTGCAAACAAATTCGGGAATATATACCGAAGAAACTACATATTTGTCAGCTTTCTGCGACAGCGTTTTGTCTATCAAAATGAGAGCATCAAGCAGTCTTTTCAAGTCTGCTTTAGTGTCAAAAATGCTGGTCATGGCAATAACATATTTGTTATAACTCATTTCCGCCTCTATTTTTTGTTTACGTAAGCTTGACATAAGTGCCGGCCCCGTAATATTGGTGCCGGTGGTCAGTATTACAATTTTGCCAAAGTCATAATCAAAATAGTCTTTATGATTTTGTTTTGAATCAAATCCATTACAAAGCACCTTCAAATGCTTTAACTGTTTTGTGCCTTCACTAAATTCTTTAAGGTTGACTACATATTCTTTAAATATTCTGCTGCCGTCTGTCTTTAACAAATTTACACATTCAACTATGCTGGCCATAAGCACATACGACGGGCTGGTTGTCTGAAACATAGTCACATACTTGGCAATAATTTCGCCCAATTCTTTTTTACAAAACAAAAGGGATGTTGAAGTCATTGCTGGCAAAGTCTTGTGAAGGCTACAAATTACAACATCGGCACCGCATTTGTTGGCGTGCTCAGGCATACCCCAAAACCCAAAGTGCGCCCCGTGTGCGCTGTCTACAATAAGTTTTTTGCCGCTTTTGTGAATAACCTCAGCAATACTTTTAATGTCACTCACCACACCTTCAAATGTGGGGCAAGTAACTATTACAATGGTGGCCTTAGGTGCCTTTTTTATAGCTTCTTCAATTTGTCCCACAGTAATACTTTGGGCGATGCCGTTTTCGTCAAGATTTGGCGCAATATATGTGGGTTTAAGTCCGTTTATTTCAATCGCGCTATAAACCGACTTATGGCAGTTGCGCGTCATAATCACCTCATCGCCATACTGAGTGAGCCCCACAATCGACGAAAGCACTGCCCCCGTGCTGCCGTTGACAACAAAGAAAGCCCGCTCCGCCCCAAAAACCTCGGCAGCCTCAGCCTGCAAGTCCCCCAAAATGTTGTCAACGTGCATAAGATTGCCAAAACCCTCAATTTCGGTTATGTCAATATCGGTAGGAAGCCCTCCCATGGGCTTTCTTTTATGACCCGGCATATGCATAGCCAAAACATTTTCCTTATAATTTTTTTTCAGCATTTTCAAAAGTGACATGCTCTTTTCTCCTTTGATTTATATAATATTTTTTGTTTATCTTTTCTTCTGTTTGTGTTTTCATTTGTGTTTTGATATACAAATCATTTATATCTGCTTAAACTTTTTAGGGCTATAAGAAACTGCCCCCCTTTTCAGAGGGCAGCTTCTCCGTTGCTCACAAAAAATATTTTAAATTTATATAGCTATCCTCAAAGCAGGACGAAGACCTATGTTATATGTAACACTTGTAATTGATTGACCAAGACCACCCTGCTCACCATTAAGCGTAGTATTAAGCGCCGTGCCCACAAAGGTTTTAGGGTACCAACCCATGTATGTAAACGGAGTGTTGATTTGGTTAAACACTTTTGGAGCCGCAAATATCCCGTCATAAACTGCAAACAATGTAATTTCATAATAATCGGGATTGCCGCCCACAAGCACCGCAAAACTGCCGTCAATAATAATTGGCTGACCTGCTGCCACGGCTTCAAACTCGGTGGCCCATTGGTCAAAGCTCCAACCCATAAAGGTTGCGCCCATAGGCGGTGTAAATTCAATAAACCACTGCGGAGTAATATATGAAGCACCAACCAAACGTGCAACAGGGTCATATGAAACGCTACCCGTTCCGCCATTTGCGTCAAAGTATACATAAACCGGAATGTCAGCCCAAATTGCATACAATGTGATATTGTCGTTAACTTCTAAGGTGTCGCCCGGATGGTATATAATGCCCAGACCGTTTGGCATTGTGTTCCAATACAACAGCTTGCAATATGGCTTAGAAATATCTATCAGCGAACCATTAAACTGTGCACCCGGTGCCGGAACCACTACAGGGCCCCTTGCCTGAACCTGAACTACTACTCCGCCGTTGTTGTTATTAAATGTCAGTGTATATTGCGGCAAGCCCCAAATGGCATAAAGCGTAAGGGATGCCAAGATGCTTTCTATACGGCCGCTACTAAAATTTCCCGGATAATATTTTGTGCCGGCATTTGTGGCGTCAGAAGCACTGCTTGTGCTCCAATAGAGGAATTGGAAGCTTGAATAAATAAACGGATTTGAAATAACCTCATAATATACATATTCTCCAAGCGGTGCAGCATCCTGAACCAATGTCTGATTACTGTATTCATCGTCAGTTGTGTCATAAGGGGTTCCTTGACCTGCAATTTGAACAAGTATGCTACCGCCGTTGCCCTGATAGTTTATATATACGCTGTTAGGCGTCCACTGAGCGACAAACACTATATCAGTGCCATTGTGAAGGTAACTGCCGGTGTCAATAGTAAAGGCTCCGCCAACTGCAATATAAGTTTCGCTGCCGCTTTCGGCATCGTTGCTATAAAGCCACTTGTCAAAGGTGCTGTTGTCTTTAACGAATATGTTGGCAAGGTTTATAGTCTCTCCCACATAGTGCACTGAAGTATAAACCGTCGTATGACTGCCTAAAGTTCCGCCGTTGCCTTCAAACACAACGTTGCGCTGCTCGCCCTGCCACAAGATAGTATATTCAACATAGCCCGCAATCACAACCGCGGCTCCTCCGGCGTTTACGCCGCCGATTGCATGCTTAGTAATTCCGTTATCGTTTGAGAAGAATTTTGCTGTTTGGGGGGTAAGTCCTACCATGGGCACATCAATCTCAACCACATATATGTCAGTCACATTACCACTTGCATTAACAACGACAATAAGCCAAAAGGCTCCAAATTCGCCGTACATATTAATTTTACTTCCATAAGACACACCTATACTTACTATTGTGCTGTTTGACACCTCAGGATAGTAAATGTTGGGTGCTGTCAACGCATAAAGTCCGCCTAATCCGCCAATGCCGCCAAGAGCTGTTGCGATAGCAGCCTCAATTGTAAGTTTTTCGCCTGACGACAACGATGTCAGAGGCACAAAGGTAGCCTCACCGCTGACAATATCAACGGTCTTGGTTTTGGGCGCCCAAATCGCTCTGAGCGTAATATTGCCTGTCGGAGTAGAAATTATCTGAAGCGGTGTATAATCTATAACCCCGTCAAATATTCCCGCAACCATTAAATCCCAGCCTGCAAGAATATAATTTCCCGAAAGATGAGTTACTGTGTTGACGCCATATACCTCATAATTTGCCGGCATAACATTGGGGTCAACCACCACAATAGTTGGGTATCCTCCCTCAAATGTGCCGTTTTCGGCGATATAATTTATAATATATGTGTTTGAAACAAATCTTGCTGTTAATGTAATTGTATAAGCGCTAAGGTCAGAGGTGTTAAAATATAGACTGTTAAGCATAACATTGCTGCCCACATAAAACTCTGTGGAATTAGTGATATATGTCCAGCCGTCAAAACTAAAGCCTGCCTTAGAGAACTGTGCTGTACCGCCGCTGTAGGTTATAAGATTTCCCGGTATGGTAAATCCGCCGCCGAGTGCCGCCGAAATTGATACTTGCGTAAGAACTCCTGCATCGTTTATAAGTCCTGTTCCTCTGTCAAATATTATTGTAATAGGCGGAGTAACGCTCCACATAGCCTCAAATTCAACGAAGTCTGTAACAATTATTTCACCCGGGTAAGCAACATTCCACGGATATTCGGTGCTGCCCTGTTTCCAGCCCAAGAAAGTTCCGTTGTCGGGAGTAGTCCACAAAGCGTCACCTGTCGGGAAGCTCCAACCGTCTGTCGTGCTTGATGGGTCAAACATAATCCATGTGCCACCATACGGAACTTCTATTTCATAACTTACGGTGCCTGTGGTATCTTTTTTGATGGTAACGGTCATTGTCTGCGCCTGCCACTGAGCATAAAGCGTTATACTGCCCGCCGTTGTTATATTAATACTGAATGACAACGGAGTGCTGACTTCGCAATATTTTGTTCCACTGTCAGAAGAAGTATGAGTAAAGTATTTAAAGGTGTAACCCGTTCTGCTAAAGTCGTTATACAGCGATACTGTGTCGCCCACTCTTGCTGTTATGCTATAAGTGGGTGAACTGCTTGAAATTGTGCCGCCCTGACCCAAGAAGTTTATAGTGACCGCCTGACCTCTCCAGATTGCATAAAGCGTAACTTCTGTCACTTCGGCACCACTGTTGCTAAACAGACTCTCGGCCATATAGAAGGCCGCACCCGGAGCATACACATGCTGTCCGCCGCCATTGCCCTGAGCCGATAAACTAAAGCCCACAAGCTCATAATCGGTCTTGCTAAGCTGCACTGCAGTGAATGTAGCAAGCAATGTGGTAGCTTTGACTGCAATTCCGCTTGACAGATAGTCGCCGCCGTTAAGAGCAAGCCCGCTGAACGTTCCGCCGTTTGCATTATATCTTATAAACTTATTCTTAGGCGTCCACTGTGCATAAAGCGTAGAGGCCGCACTGATTAATGTATAAGGGTCGCCCGCGTCATAGCCTATGCCTGTGCCGTCAGCTTTAGTGTTCCAGCCGTCAAAAATGTAGTTGTTTCGCGTGGGTCCAACAGGCAGGGTTATCTGAGCATTTATCACGCCGGCCATCGGATTTATACTGCCCGGTGCCGTCGAAATATCAGTGTCGTTATTCAGGTCAAATGTGACAGTTGCCGCCTGAGCCATGTCGGTTGTCCAATATATTTTAAGAACAGTGTTGTCGGTTATCAAAATATTTGAACCCAACGGATATATTGTAGTAACACCATCAACAAAAGTATAACTTGTGCTGCCGATGTTGCTTATCCATAAACCTGCCACAATGTCTCCTGCTACTATATAGTGGTTCAATGGGTCTCCCAGAGGACTATAATGCCTGTAAACTTGATAATCTACGTTTATGTGCGTCAGTCTAAAGGCCTGATTATATTCGCCTGTCGAGGTCTTGTTTGACATTGTATTTCCGTTGTCAAGCCTTACATCACTCAGGTCATAAGTTACATTTTTAGATTTTCCCTTCCATATTACATAGAAGTTATTTGTGCTTCCAAGCACAATACTTCTGTCTTGAGAGTTAGCACTGCCCGGGTCATATGAGGCTCCGGTGCCGGTTGCCAGAGTGTTATACCTAAAAAACTCCTTATTGGGGTTAACAGTCACAAAATTGCCTATCGATTCAAAATTGTATGTGTCGCCAAAACGCAGGATATTCCCTCCGGCATGTGTTATTGTTATAAAGTCAGGCGAATAGGTGTAGTCATGGTCATTAAGATAGATTGTCAGAGTTACCGCCACACCGCGCCATTTTGCATAAAGAGTTATGGGGCCGGCAATATCAATTAAATCAGCATCAGCATACTCCACGCTCCCGTTTGAGCTGGTGCTCCAGCCCATAAATTCATAGCCGTTTCTCACAAAAGTATTTGTTGTGAGCACAACACCTGTGTCGCCATATCTAACACTCTGAGCAGTCATTGTGCCAAAGCCGCCGTTACTGCTAAACACAATATTCGTCTGCGCTCCTCTCCAAATTGCATAAAGTGTAATTGTTATATCACCGTTTGCAAAGTGCGATATACTCAAAGCATCCAGCTGCTCTATAAACAGACTGTCAACAAGTATAGTTGACCCTGCGGGAGCAACAGTTCTGACATCACCGTTACTATACCCTGTGAGTGTTGCGTCAGAAACAACGCTCCAGCCCACAAACTCATAATTCTGTTTTTCAAAAGCCTGATTAAGTGTTATGAACTGCCCAAAATAATAATTTTGGTTTTCAAAAATGTTCATACCCTCATGTGTTCCACCGTTGCCGTCATACTTAATAACGATTTTAATGCTCTTAAAGCACGGATAAAGCATCAGATGCCTGTTACCTATGCCGGCGTCCATAATTATAGTGCTGCCTATGCTATACTCTGGGTTTGTCTGGTTTGCCCTTGTCGACCAACCCATAAATTCATAACCATAGTAACTAAAGCCCACCTTAAGATTTCCCGCTACAGCCGAATTTACACTATCATAATCACTTGTTACAACATATGACGCACCAAATACTGTGGATATCATAGACATTGAGCCTTCTATATATGTGTTAAGGCCCTTGCTGAATTCTATGCTATATGCTGCCGCCCTCCAGACCGCAACAAAAGTTATACCTCCCTCGGGCATTACAAACAGAAGCCCGCTAAGACTTGCAAACTTTACAGTTTCTGTTTGCCACGTATCAGGTATCAAATCCCAATCAGGGGCAACACCGCCGTGCTCCTCATCAAGATAACTCTGCAAAACCCAGCCCCTAAATTCAAAGTTGGTTCGTTCAGGTGACGGAACCGGCGGCATCGTAAACGTAAAGCCTTCAACATAGCTTGGCACACTTACACTTGTCATGTATCCCCCGCCAAGGTCAAATATAATGTTGTTTCCGGTGTCAACCCAATTAAACACAAGCGTAATGTCATCAAGCACTAAAATCTGCTGGCCCGAAGTATATGCTGTGTTTGTCAAGTCATTTAATATCTTAAACCCGCCAAATAGCTTGTCGTTATATTCATGCAAAATCAAGCTTGCGTCATAGCTTGGAATGGTATAATAATATCCGTATTCTGTGGTGTAATCGTTTGCAAACAGCCCTTGAACATAGGCTTCACTCGCCGCCGCAACTCCTGTGTTGGTCAGCTTATACTCCACCGCCATGGGCTTGGGCTTTGGTGCCCAAATAGCATAAAGGGTTATATTGCTGCTGATATTAGACATATAGCTTCCTGCAACATATTTGGTGAGACCTAATAAATCTATATCTTCATAAGAAAGGTCCTTGTTTTCCTCGGTTACCCAATACTTAAATTCGCATTTGTCGTCGGGGTAGATAAATCCGTTGTTCGGAACATACATAATAGAATTATAAAGCACAGAGGTAGAATTCATAACCCCCTGAACTAAGGCATTGGGATCATACGACACCAAATATGTCATTTCTGACCATACTGCTGTCAGTGTCATTGTGCTCTCGGGCATAACAAAACCCGTTTCGGGTGCCCATATACTGCCCTTGCCGTCTGACCAGCCGCTTAATATATAATGCGGTCTCTCAGCAATCGGCAGGTTAAACATATGCCCTGCCACATAATTTTTAGCAGCGGGCGGTGTGCCGCCGTTATAATCACCCATACTGAATATTACGCTACTTGTTGATGCTTCCCACGCTTCAACAAATAATACATCACCCAAAAGATTAATAGTATTGCCGGTTCTGTAGATTGTGCTTGTGTCAACAACGCCGGTTGCTATATCCTGCCTATAAAATCCCACAAAATATTTTTCAAAATTTTTGTGGTCAACGGTTCCGAAGTCGCTAGGAACAGTATACGACTGCCCATATCTTCCGCTGGTATCTACTCTTGGCCCAAGCGGCTGACCATAACTGTAGGCGTCTGCGCTAAAGGCAAATGTAACTGTCTGATGCACACCCTGCCAAATTGCATAAAGATTTATGCCGTCAATAGGCATTGTGACAGGAGCTCCTAACTCGTATGTATGAGTATTTGGCCCCACAATCGGACTGTCTGCCCAGCAGACAAATTCATAATGTCCGCTTGGATCACTTGGAGTAGTCACAGCAGCCGGAAAAGAACTGTCATATGCCCTTAAGTCACGCAAAAACTCCTGACTCTGAGGCTGTGTGCCTACAAAGTTAGAATAGAAAACTGCTATATAAACTTCACGTACAAAGCCTGCATAAATTACGGTATCACGATTGATAGGTCTGTCAAAGTCATATAAAGTGTTACAGCTTTCATCTGCAAACCAATTGCCAAACCTATAACCATTTTCGGCTGCAGGGTCAACGGGGCGCGATAGTTTTTCGCCCTTTTCAATAAACTTCTCAGTGTAGTTGTTGGACGAAACAAATATAGTGACCTTATATTCGGCAACTGTTCGCGTTACATATAAAATGGCCACAACAACAATAGCCAGACACAGAACAAACGCTATCGCTATAAACACATATTGTTTGTTAACCTTACTCTTTTCAGCCACTGTTTTATCTCCTTATGTTTTCAAATATCCAACATATAAGTTAGTATGTTCCTTTTTAAATTTCTTACAAAAATCGTGCCTAAAAAACACCCCATTAATCTTAATCATAATTTTATCATATTTTAAAAAAAATGTAAAACATCTGTTGCCTTATTTAGTGAAGTTTTTATGACCAACAAAATCTAATGTCATCTGTTGCGGGCAGTATTTCGCGTTAAAATCTAAAACGAAAAAATCGTTTGGTTTACAGAAAACAAGCGCAGCGTGTCTACGGGCCGCACACACACCCCCGAACGCTCACATTCAATACTCTGTCTGCAATATGGGCTGTAAAATTTTTGAAACGAACGATTTTAGAGCCCATATGCCAGCAGTCATAAGTCCAAAGCGGATACTTCTATGTTTGTTTTCATCTTGCAACCAAAACTTCTCTTCCTTCTATCCACGACATCATATATGCTTCAAGGTTTTTATGGCTGATTTTTTCAAAGGCATAAATCAAATCGGCAGGGGAAGCAATTTTAAAACAATTCTCTTTATAATAAAACTTCAGCGCAGCAATAAAATCTTTGCCGCCTATAATGTCTCTGATATCCCTGAAAAACAGCATACCCCGCACATAGGTTGTATAAGTATAATCCATTTCGCCGTTATACTCATTAAGCGCCCTGTCCATACGCGTGTTGGTGTCTGTATACACACTCGAATAGATATCCAAAAACAGCAGATAACTTGAAAGTGCGCTGTTCAATCTGGCATTTACGTCAACATTGTAGCTCGGATTATTTTCATAAAACAGCATGGTAGAAAATTCCGTCAGCCCTTCATCCTGCCAAGCGCTTGTATAGGCGTTGCTACCCACAAGATTATACCACCACTGATGCGCCACCTCGTGAATGATTACGTTAATATACTCTTGCTGACTGCTTACAGCATCCGAAATATATACTAAATTCGGATATTCCATGCCGCCATGAATAAAGTTTGTTTTCACTATACTTAGTGTTGAATAAGGGTACTCTCCAAAAAGTTCGCTGAAGGTTTTTAGAGCGTCAACCCCTGCCTTGAGACCCTGCATATAGTTTGGGTCGTCATAATAATAATAGTTCACTGTGGTACTGCCCCACTTCTCGCTGACCATTTCAAAATGCTTACTAAGCACAAAAGCAAAGTCGCGCACCACCTTAGCTTCAATATTCAAAGTTGTAATCCCGTCTTTGGTTTCAGTTTTTTTCCAAGCTCCTGTGTGAGCAGCAACAAATTCGCTATTAAACTTAAGCGTAACATTATAATTTGCCATATCGCTATAAAACGGATCACCGTTGCTGCTATACGGGCTCGTCATAAAACCGCCGTTTTCATATACGCACGCAATGGGATAAAAGTTTCCGAAGTTATACACATTTTCACCGTATCCAAACCTATGCTTGATATTTGGCAGCTTAACCTCATATTCCATCTTTATGCTGACGCTGTCGTTGGGATAAAGCTCCACAACGGGCACCACCAAAATGTTGTTATCTTCCCCTCCGATAGAAAAAGTTATCTCATTATTCTCAACAAAAACATGCTGGATTATAATATACCCATAATTTATGCCATTATAATAGGCTGTCTGTGAGTTGTTGAGGTTTACAGGCTTGTTTTGCGCTTGTTCACTAAAAGCATTTGGATAAAGATGAAAATCCACCTCATTCAAAACAACATCGGTGCTATTAATATACTCCACTTCCTGAGTGGCATTGAGAATGTTCTCCTGCTCGTCAAACACAGCCGCAATAGTATAGGTGCTTATTTTTTTTGAAATATTATCAAAGTCGCCGGCGCATCCCACAAGCAGTCCTGTTATAAAAATCATGGCAAAGACTGCCGTAAAAATCTTTTTCTTCATAAAAAACTCCTTAAACTATTTCTATGAAGAAAATCTTGCCATAAGACCAAATATGGACCCAAATCCGTTTGCAAAATTCGTCGAATTATATTAAAATATATATAAGATTTAAAAAAGGATAAATTTCTTATGGAAAAAAAGAAACAAGACAAAAACGGATTTCTTAAAAAAGGAACAGGAAAACTGCACAGCTTCGGAAGCGACTTTAAAAAGTTTATTACGCGCGGAAATGTGCTTGATCTCGCCGTTGCCGTAATTATGGGAACAGCCTTCGGAAAGATTGTATCAAGCTTAGTCAGCGACATAGTCATGCCCTTGATTCTAGGGATATTCGGCAAAAATGATATAACAACACTGTCTTTTTTCGTAAATGGTTCTGAAGTTCACTATGGAATATTCTTACAATCAATCATTGATTTCCTGCTGATTGCATTCTTTGTATTCCTAATGATTCGCATGCTCATGAAACTTCAGCATGGCTTTGGAGAAAGTAAAAAAATCACTCAGCTTATTATCAGCGGCAAACTGAAAAAGCGATTAAAAAACAAGAATGTGCACCTTAAAAAATCAGGATATGTCGGAAAATTCTTTAAAGAAAAACCCACTCCAGCCAAGCTTAGCACCGAAGACCTGCTGGCACAAATACTTGAAGAACTAAAGAAAAAGAACGCATCTTAAGCGTTCTTTTTTAATTGCAGAGCCCATAACATGTTCGGCCTTTTTTTTGCTTTCCCCTCATAGATGCGAAGGAGTATCTATACACTAATTTAATATTGTTTTCCGCAGCCCGGGCAAGAGTTTTTACCCTCTTCAAGCTTTGCTCCGCAATATTCACAGAACTTTGACTTCTTAACTTCTTCTTTGGGCTGAGCTACTGCCTCTGCTACCTGCACCTGAGGCACTCCCATGACTATGCTTTTATTTGCAAAGCTTCTTATATTAAATTTGGCAGCCTTCTGAAATCTCTGAGCCTCTTCAAGCGAATAATCTGATGGTGAAACACCTTCAATTTGTTTTCCGTTGTCAGCATTCCATAAATACCTTACTTTATAATAATGTATCGCAGGCCCGTTTGGCACAGTCACCGAAACTCCCCTGCCGTTGGTATACGTTCGCGTCGGCTGGTAAGTTCTTCCTATTTCATAAGACACAAATGTGGCCTGCCCGTCGTGGCCCCTTTTCATAATAAGCCCGCGGCCTCTGCCCTGAAGACATACCACAACAATTCCTATTATTCCAATAAGAGCAACACCCGCCGGAATAAATATTATGCCCATATCCATCGGACTGAATGATGCCTCAACAGATTTGTCACCTACATAATAAATTGAAATAGTATTGCCAACTTCTATAATATTGCTGACAGAATTGTGTGTTGAGCCTGTATAAGTATTTCCTGATGCTGCGTCCAAATAAGTATAGGTATATTTATACCCGCTCAAATTGCCGTCACTGTCACGCTGATCCTGACTGCTTGTAACCGTGGCGTTGGTCTGAGTGCCGTTTTCTTTTATGTCAGAAAGCGCCTTGTCACCTATAAAACTTACTGTAAGTATAATAGCAATAATTATACCGAGCAAGGCTATCACTATCATGGCTCCCAGCGTTCCCTTTTGTGATTTTGTCAAACTCATAATTTCCTCTCCTTTCAAATTATATATTACTATAAGCATACCAAATTCTACAAAAAAACTCAAATATTTTGCGTAATTTATCAAACTTTAAAAGCAACAACTAAAGAAGCACAATTGTGCTTCTTTTTATAACAATATTTCCATCATAAACTAACAAATCAGCAACAGCCCGCGGGGACACCTCCGCTTGACATAGAAATAGTTACTTCCTCTTCTCCTATATCAAAGGTTTTTGAAATTTCAGGTTTCTTTATGCCGCCGTTCAGGGTCTTTATCAAAACATCCTGTTTCAAGGCTTCTTCAAATTTTTTAATAACCTGCGTCATAGTTTTGCCGTTTGTTTTAATGTCGGCATTAATGCGCTCCTCAATCTTAAAGTCCGCCTCTTTTCTCAGCACCTGCGCGTGACGCACCAACTCTCTAAACAGCCCTTCAAGCATAAGATTTTCATCAATGGTTATATCCAAAACTATGGTTATGCCGCCTAAAACCGCAATTACAAAATCTGGTTTAGGCTTGAAGTTCAGTATAAATATATCATTGCCAAGACCCGCAAACCCACCGGTATTAACGCTTCCTTTGTGATATTCGCCCACCCATTTGGCCATGTCCTTTGACGAGGCTTGGGTCAAAATTTCTTTAAGTTTCTGAACCTCACCCTTCAAAACCGCTCCGGCTGTTTTAAAGTTTACCGATAAATAGGGCTCGTTAAATTTTGAATTATCTTTTTCTGTTACAATATCTTTTATGTTAAGCTCATCTTTTATTATTTGCTCAAAGTCTTTTACAGCTCCGGCGGACGCTCCTATCAAATACATGGTTTTGAGCGGCTGCTTAACTTTTATCTGATTTTCGCCTCTAAGTGCTAAAGCTGCTGTGATTATTTCGCGCACAGCCATTGATTTTTCCACTACATCACCAAAACCATAGCTAAATACAGCAGGATAATCACTCAATACAACCGAAACCGCTTCTTCTTTTTCAACCTCTCTTATCATATTCTGCCAAATATATTCAGTTATAAACGGAATTATCGGGTTCATAATAATACACACTTTTTTAAGAGCGTAATAAAGACACCAATAAGCAGTCATCTGGTCACCCTCGTCATCGGTTTTCCAAAAGCGTTTGCGGTTAAGTCTTATATAAAAGTTTGAAATATCGTCCATCAAGACTTCAAAGTCTTTAACCACTAAAAAACTCTTGTAATTTTGATAGTTGGTGTCACTATCCTTCACAAACTGATTAATACGCTCTATCAACCACTTGTCGGTTATATTAAACTTGTTTTTATCAGGTTTGAAGCTTGCTATGTCGGGGTTGTCTATGCATGCATAGGTGTTGAAGAATGCATATGCATTAAAAAGTCCCATCATCTTTCGTCTGGCTTCATCGGTGAGGTTAAACCCAAAACGCATTTCATTGTTGGGGTTTGCCGAAGCATAAAGATATCTTATGGCATCAGCACCCACCTTGTCGGCCACTATGTCACACTCAAGGTTGTTTCCGCCGCTCTTATGAAATTCATTTCCGTTTTCGTCCTTAACATATTGATATGTGACCACCTTCTGATAAGGCGCCTTATTTTCAAGCACCACACTCATAACAAGCATCGAATAAAACCACAGCTTGATTTGCTCTATCATTTCGCAAACATACTCGCTCGGAAAATTGTTCTTAAAAAACTTCTTATCTTCAAAATATTTTTTGGTGCTGAAAGGCGTTATTCCCGCATCCAGCCAGCAATCCCCTACCTCAGGTATGCGCTTTGCAATTTCTCCGCAGCCGCATTTTATCATTATATCATCTATCCACGGTCTGTGAAGATGCGGAATACTCTTCAATCCTTCAGGATTAACAGCTTTTTGTCTGAGTTCGTCAAGACTGCCTATAACATGTATCTTGCCGCACTTTTCACAAATATATATAGGCAGAGGCAAACCATAAAAACGGGCACGCGAAATGTTCCAATCCCCCATATTGTTAAGCCAATCTATCATGCGCTTTTTGGCAAAGTCGGGGGTGAACTCTACCTCATCCAAGGCTTTCAAAAGCCTGGGTCTCAAGTCATCCATTTTAATATACCATGTGTTGACAAGCTTATACACAAGGTCCGTCTTACACCTCCAACAAAACGGATAGCTATGCTTATACGGATGACTATACAAAAGCTTGTTGTGCCGCTTCAAGTCGTCAACAATCAACTGCGTAACCTCAGTGGTTTTGTGACCTGCCATAAATCCGGTGTCTCTCAGCATAACCCCCTGTTCATCAATAGGACAAATCTCAGGCAGATTATAAAGCTTGCCTAATTCAAAGTCCTCTTCACCGCAGCCCGGCGCAATATGAACCACGCCGCAGCCTTCAAGGCTGTCAACATCTTTCCATGCAATAATTTTGTGGTCAAACTGTTGACTTTCAAGCGTCGGAAAGCAAGTTTCATACACAAGTCCCAACAACTTTTCACCCTTAAATGTTTCTAAAATCTTATATGGAGTTTTTATTGCTCTTTGGGCTTCGGCCCCCAAAACCAATTTCTCGCCGTCTGGTGAGGTCTCGATTTTTACATACTCGTTATTTGGGTTGACCGCAAGGGCAACATTGGCAGATAATGTCCATGGTGTAGTCGTCCACGCAAGCATCTTAAAATCATGGTTTTTTACGGGGAACTTTACAAATAAAGCTGTATGTACAACTTCCTTATAACTGCCCGTCATTTCGTGCTCAGAAAGGCTTGTTCCGCATCTGGGGCACCAGACCATGGGCCTGTTTTTTCTTATTATCCAGCCGTTTTCGTCGCATTTTTTGAGGAAGTTCCAAATAGAAAGAATATTGCCGTCAGTATTGGTAAAATAACTGTTTTTCCAATCCATCATCTGCCCCATACGCTTTGACTGTCTGGTGATTTCACCGGCAAAATAGTTTACACGCTCCATACATTTGTCAGTAAACTTATCGATGCCATATTTCACTATCTCAGGCTTTCCGTTGAGGCCCAGCTCCTTTTCAATATTAACCTCTACCCACATGCCCTGAGAGTCAAAGCCGTTTTGATACATACAGTCGCGCCCCTTTAAGGCATTATATCTTATAGTTATATCCTTAAGAGCTCTGCCCCAAAAGTGATGCACACCCATACGATTGTTGGCAGTGATGGGCCCATCCAAAAACCTGAAGTTAAGTCCTCCGGAATTTTTTTGTTTCAGTTTTTCAAAACACTGTTCGGCTTCCCAAAATCTGAGCATGTCCTGCTCCATCTTAACAAAATTGGGTATTCCATTTTCTTTTTTCATATTTGTTCTCCTCAATTTGATATTTTTGTTTATTTTTGACGTCATTGCGAAGCAATCTTAAATATAACGCTGCGCAATTATGAGATTGCTTCGCTCACGCTCGCAATGACAAAAGCTGACCATTTCCTGCATGCAAAAACTACCTGTCAAAAAACCGACTGCTTCCGTTAAAAGAAAGACAATCGGTCTTCAACCACTTTCAACAAGATACAGAGCCAAAGGACTCTCATATCCCGAGCCTATAACGGAGCTCAAACGGCTTTAGTTACTTACTGGTTAGGTTCACCAAAGCGGCTATCGGGTGATATTTTATGCAGCGTTTTATTGTGTTACACCTTATCACAACTCTCTAAAAAAACTCTCTGCAAAAAACTTGTCCCAAGTCACTGCCTTTAAATATTAAGTTATCCAAATTATACTATCAAAGTCACACGCTGTCAATCATTTTAATAGTTTTCAAGGATGGCATTCATATCCAGCACATCACCCGTAGTAATGATGCCGAGCGGCATTTCATTATAGCTACCCCGCTCTGTTATTATTATTGCCAAAAGCTTGCGGTCTATATAAAACAAATTCAGAGCCTTTTCTATTGTAATTGTTTTGTCGGCAACCTTAAAGTATTGCCTTTCATCCTCACCCGGCAAAACTACCTTTATGGGTGCCCTCAAACAATCCTGAAGGTTTCGGTCGTTCATTTTTTGACCGATATACTTTATTATATGGATAGGTCTTACAATCCCAATAAGCTTGTTGTCCTCATAAACCGGCACATTGCTAAAACCCTTTTCAGTAAAGTCATTGATAAGCTGACTGACGGGTGTGCTGTGTTTTTCGCAGATAACAGGCTTTTTAGCCACCTGCTCAAGCGCTGTAGGAGGGGTTTTTATGAGCTTTGCAATCTTTTCAAAATCCTCAACTACCTCAGCATGGGGTTCCGCAATCACATAGTCAGGGTTGGACTTATGCACAATAGAATTCCGAAGCCTGCCATAATCAATGAGCACTTCTTCATATTTTCGCACAACGGCATTAAGCGTTACCGCCTTTCTTATCATATCAGCAAAGGTAATATTGCGCTTAAAGCCGTATATTGTGCGCAGTGAATAATCTATTTCATTATATGCCATAATAAAACGCTCGGCATTTGTCATAGTCCCCTCCACATAATTATTTAGGAATATTTTACCATAAAAAAGGCAGAACGGCAACTCTTTTGAATAAATCCGAACAGTGAGTGTAGGCGTCTTAGACATAAAAAGCATAAATTTTAATCAAAAAATTATTGGTAAATTTGCTAAAAATACCACTTTTGGGCTTGCAAAATCTTCAAACTTCATATATACTATTAGTACCGTGCTAGACGGGGAGCCAGCGGTGCCCTGTAACCCGCAATCCGCTATAGCGGGGTTGAATGCCTTTTTCGGCCTTTGCGTGGAAGCAAGCGCCATATTTAGGGTGCTGAAATCAAGGTCTTATGCAATCGTTAACTGTGAATCGTGTCAGAGCCTGACCGCAGCAGCACTAAGCGGACCTAAAGATGTGCCATGAGGTTGCTTTGATGGAGCCTAAAATATGGTTTACTACTTTCATCCGATTGTCAACAAAGGATGCACGGTATTTTTAAAATCACGCAAGCACTTTTTGTGCTTGCTTTAAATATTAAAACCTTTTCTATTCGGGGGGCTTATGATTAAACTAAAGGCAAAAAATATTGAGAATATCGCTGAGCGTGCCAAGGAGCGAATGCTTAGCAATCTTAAAGAAGGCGCTAAAATCGGCGTTCTTGTGGGCATTGACAACCTGAGCGGGTCATATAACTATAGCCTAAAGCTTGCCCATGATTTGGCACGCGAAATTAACCGACCGGGTATAGAATGTGAAATCATACCCTTCCCCATCATTCAGGATAAGTTTAAAACCTACACCGATGAAAGTAACTTTATTGAGGTGTTTAAAGAACAAACCGCCAACATGAGCGAGCTTATTATAAGTGAAAAAAGCTTTGACGGCCTGGTGATAGTTTCCAGAGGAATTAGCAGTATTGCAGGTCTCATCAAAGGTGCCGTCAGCGTAAATGTTCCAACTATGGTGCTCAGTCAGGGCCCATCAAAAGAAGAAAAGGGAGCGGCTCTGAATGATCTTGTAACAATGGTGGGAAAAATTGCCATCGGCAAAAACAGCGTGTTTGACCTGAACAATGCAGAAGAGACCCAAATCGGCTATTTGGGCGACGGAGTTTATCTCAACACTCAAAACCTATTTAATATAATCCTTGAAAGCATAGGCCTTATGGTTGAAGGCGGTTCCACTGCCCCGGCGGGCTCATTCAAGCGGGCCGGAATTGTTTCAAAAACTGCCGAAGCAATTGTATCGCTTACCCACTCGCACACAAGCATAAAAAAGCTGCTTAACAAAAAAACCATTCAAAACGCAATTATTACCAACTACGCCTTGGGCGGCAGTATGATTATAGGCGGTATATTACTTGAACTTGCTAAGCTTGCTGACGCTGATATCAACACCGAAAAAGCAATCGGGCTTATCAAAAACATTCCTGTTTTGGTGCAGCCAAATATGCCTATGAGCGATTTTGAAACAAAAGGCGGCGCCTACGGTTTACTGAAAGCCATGACAAAAACCAAAGCTGTTGACGAAGGCGTAAAATTTTATAACGGACAAACTCTAAGTGAAACCATCACAAACGCCAAATCAGCATTTGAAACCGTTAAAAAAGAAAGTCTTATTGTGCTTCGCGGCAACATTGCCGAGCGTAACGGATATCTTAAAACCACTTCCATTCCCGACGGCATGACTAAATTTGTGGGCAAAGCCCGATGCTTTGACAGCGACCACGACGCGGCCACCGCTGTGCTCGAAAAGACTCTGTCCAAAAACACCGTAATAGTGCTTTCGCGCAACGGCAAAAAGCTGGGCTTCGGAGGTCAAATAATTTCTGAAACCGCTTGCGCTATTTCGTCCATGAACCTAACAAATGATATTATTGTTGTAACTGACGGCGTTATGTGCGATGAGCACAGCGTGGTTGTTGTGGGAGGTGTTCGCCCTGAAGACGCCGGCGGCATTATATATGTGCGCGACGGCGACGAAATTGAGCTGGACTTTGCAAAAGGCCGTATAAACGCTGATGTAGCCAGCAAAGAATTTAATAACCGCGAAAAGAAATATGTGCGCGAATATCAAGTAGTCCCCAACCACATAAAACACTATCTTAATGATATAAACATATAAATTATATTTCCGTCATTGCGAGAAGCTAAGTGACGAAGCAATCCCTTGGTTAAATTACAACAGAACCTGCTTACAAATCAAGCAAAACATAATATAGACTTACATTCTACACTTAGTTAAATTATAACAATGCCTAATATAAGTAAATATGATTATTATAGCACATTTACATTCTACACTTAGTTAAAATAATAAACTAAAAAACCGCATTTGTTTGCGGTTTTTTTAGTTAATCAAAGATTTATTTGCATTGCTGGGCGATAACAATAGTATGTATCAAAAACCTGCGCCGATCCATACCCCATCATATAAAAAATATCAAACAAATCAAGAAACTGCCCAAAGGTCATACCGGTAAAAAATGTTTCCAAGTCACCAATATTAAATAACCCAAAACCAAGCCCGCTTACCGTTATTTCTCCTAATCCTGTATTGTTTCTGAAAACTGTCACCCCAATGCCTGAAAAGGACATTGCATTTATTTGTGCCAACTTGGCCTCTAATTGTTGTTGTTCCAGCTGAGTCAGGGGTTGATTATAGTTTTCATAAACAGCCACTAAAAGAAACCCTGTCATTTCTAATCGTTCCTGTTGTGCTCCTTGCAACAGCGCAAAGTCTGTCGGATAAGTATTCTGAGCCCACACCCATGGCACCCACGAAGTAAACTCATCTGCACTCGGAAGGTAAAGATAATCATATGTCTCATAGCCCGCCGTTACAACGCCGTAATAGGTGTTTGATATCTGACTATAATTTATGCGCTCTCTTTCAAGGCTGCTAAACGCCTCATCATAAAGTCCCGCTCCGCTGAAGTCAGGCATTGGCATTTGCAAAAATGTTGAAGAATTTCCGTTGACATTGCTCATATCAAATCCGTTTAGATATCCTCTTACAATACTGTTCTGCCACATGTCTCCCCAGCTCGCAGGATATGTATCATCCTGTTGGAACATAATTCCACCAAAAATTCCTCTTTCGGCCACAAGCTGCATCTTGTCTGCTGTTCCTGCGCCCTCGGGGTTGATATTAGTCGGCAATTCATTCCAATTAGTGATAATCCACTTAAGCGGTTCAACTTTAATCCAAACTATTTGCTCACTCCATGTGTTTGGCAGCGCATTTGGTACTTCACCGTTGTCAAACACAATTAACCATTGTCCGCAATTCCATTTGAGCACATACTCCTGTTCATTAAAGGTATATACATAAAGCTTCTCATCGTTATAAGGGTCAGTGAAATACTTACCGGTTTTGACAAGCCCTGCAGCAGTTCCTGTCGGGGTAACAGTAGCATCTTCTACATTTTTGTTACCGCCTCCACCATAAGCTGGTCCCTGCTGAACATACCCAACCAGTACATTATTAATTGCACTGCCTGCATACGACTGCGGATATTCCCCATACTCAATTGTGTGATATCCGTTGGGGCTGAGATGTATGCCATTTGCCCCCGCTCCCCACCTAAACTTAACGTTCATTGCGGGGCGGATACTATCAGAAAGAGTTGAAGGTGTATGGTCAAAAGCAGGGATATTACCTGTATAGTTTACGAAATGTACAGACGAAGAACTCTTTGCTGATCTCATCCAGTATGTGCCACTAACATTACCCCCGATGGAATTAACTGATGCTTTGTTAGATTTAGCATAGTCTGTTGGTTCTTTTTGACGAGATGCGCTGCTACCAAACAACCACCTCCACGTAGAATAATTGTTAAACATTTCATAACGACTTGGCAAATATATTTTATCTGTTGTATCATATGCGCTGCCCGCACCTGTGGGGCTGTCATAGCCCGTGCCTATGTTGTCAGTATTTGCCAAAGTCGTGTCTGCGATAGCAAGCTTTGATGACGAACCGAATGCTTCATTAATAAAGCCTTTACCTGTGAAATCTCCCCCGTTTGGCGCGCCGTTTGTAGGCAGATTATTTACATTAGTGCCATTAAGCCAGCCGCGGATTGTCGAATTCTGCCACATTGTACCATTAGTATCTGCATTATTGGGATAAAACGGTATATTTGCTATAATTAAGTCTTCAGCATAAAATTCTATTGTGGTTGCTGTGCTATCGCCTGACGGATTAATTGTTACAGGAAGTCTATCCCAATTCATAATTATCCATTTGATTGGCTCCACTTTAAACCAGTGTATTGTACCCGTTGCACCAATTACAGTTCCGTCACTAAAAACATAGGCCGTATAATTTGGAATAGACGCTACACGCACATACCTCTTGCCATTCAATTTATACTCTTTATTAAGTTTTTCAGTATAACCACTAGCAGCTGTTACACTATTTGCACTATATGTTTTGCCGGTTTCGGTCAAACCTGCTATGACACCGTTTGCATTTATGCTGCCGCCTGTGATACAGCTTTCAAGCAAGGCATTGTAGACAGGCTTAGTCGTATCCGTGCCCACAAAAGTCTTGGGATATTTACCAAAGCTTGCAGTGTGATAGCCCATCACGGGGTCATATCTGATATCGTATTCCATTTGTGGTGTGAAGTCAAACCACAGTCTGGGGTTTTCGCCTACATTAAAGTCCCACACGCAAACGTCGTCCTCAGTGCCATAAATCCCGTCAGGGCCATAGTCTTCAGTCAAAATGTCGTCGCCCGTGCCATAGATGCCGTCAATCCCGGCGTCAGTGCCAAAATACTGATATATACTGCCAAGTGTGCGGTCAATCTGCATCTGCCCGGCGCTTATCGGCGCCCCCGCAATGTTACCTGCAAAATAACTGCCGGCTATACTGTCGGCTCCTCCGCTCAGGTGATACACATTGTTTGTATTAATAGTGTTAGTGCTTGCTATTACGTGGCCTACGATGTTTCCCGTTCCTACAGGCATATTAAAGCAGTTTATAACATTGCTCAAATTAAGTGTTCCATAATATGCTTGACCCAAAATACCGCCCTTACGTTGGCCCGAGACTCCAATTATCTCACCCAAATTTACCGCTTCTCTTATGGTTAAGATTTCAGCATATTGTGCACTACCGCCGCCTGTTCCTGCCATAATTCCGCCTACCGTGTAGGCGCCACTTCCGTAAATAGTTCCGCTGTTTTGTGCATATTCAATGACAGAGGTTGGATTGCCGTTACCGCCATACCTTACACCGGCTATTCCGCCAATATATCCTGAACTTGTTAAATTGCCTCTGTTTTCAACCCTGCTAATAGTAAACGAAGAATTATAAAGATTTGCCAAAATTCCACTAACAACGTTTAAACCGGTTATATCGCCTGCGTTATATGAGTCTTGAATTGTTATGGCAGCGGCAGTTGCTTTCCCGACAATTCCGCCAAGAATACCTTCAGATAAGTCAGAATAAATATCCCCCTTGTTCACGCCTTGAACAACAACATTCCCTGCCGTTCCGGCTATTCCGCCAATACCCATTGCACTTCCTGAAATTGATGTGTTTCCTGTAGAATAAATATCTGCATTGTTTATGGCATTGATATTGGAAAGCAAGTGCCCCACAACGCCTCCTATAGCATAACTGCCGGCACTGCCTGAAATCAAAACATCACTTTCAAATGTAATGGCTGTGTTGTTTTCAATTCCCGCAGAAACCGTTATAGTGTTAGTAATATAACCTATAACGCCTCCAACATAACTAGTTTTTGACGGTCTCTTTACGTATATACTGCCGCCCAAAGTGCCTGCTGATATTTTTGCATTTGTTGTTAGATATGCTGCGACGCCCCCTACATACAAATTATCTCCCGTTTCAGCGTCAACAATCATGTTGGGAGTTATATTACCTTTAATTACAACGGTACTACCATACGCATAACCTAACGAACCTCCGACATACAAGTTTCCCGTGGAAGATGAATTATATATCTCAATTGTCCCGCTAAAGTCATTGTTAAAGTCTGTTAACAGTGTCGCACTTTGATATCCCAAAACACCGCCAACATAAGTGTTTGTTACAAGAGTTGTACCTTTGCTGAGCGCTGTGCCCCACAAAATGCTGCCGGTGGATTTATTTCCCGTGTAGGTTGTATCAATCTGCTGAACATCCCCAAAACCCAATATTCCGCCGATATATGTCGCAGAAGCACTGCCGCTGAGGTTTATTGTGCCGCTGAATATGTTATCCATCATATATACTTGATGAGAGCTATATCCAATTATTCCTCCTACGCTTGTCAAACTATAACCCGACGGCAAATTTATGGTGCCGTTAAATATATTATAACTGAGGGTGCTCATCCCCGAAACTGTCTTGCCAAACAATCCTCCAAGATATGAATTATTACCTACAGTCCCGCTACCGTTAAACACCACACCGGATGTATTATATGTTATCGTAGTATAATTTGGATTTCTGATTGGTGACCATCCATCTGTTACCGTATAACTAAACACGCATCCATTAATAATAGAAGTCGTACTTGAAACATAGTCAAATATCCATGTCTGGTTTGTGCCCAAAGTGTACCCCTGACCGTAATATTTGCCATAGAAATTTATGGTCATTTTACTGAAAAGCGTCATGTTTGCCGTTTGATAATAGATAAACTTGCCGCCATTGGTGGTGTTCAGAGCATACTCATCCCCCAAGTTATCAAGATGCTGAACAAGATATACGTCAAAGTCAGCAGCTGTGGCAATTGGTTGAAGATAGTCTCTCCATATAGGATATAGCGTAACCGTGCCGCCTTTGGTTGTCCAAAAGTCGGGGAACAGCGTCAAAATGGGTTTTGACGCGCCCGTATACAGGCTGGTTTTGTCAATCCAATTAGCTTTGTCAGCTATTGCCGCGGCATAACTTGCATACGGCGTAAGCGAATAATACATTACGTCAGAATAAGCCTGAAAGCTTTGGTTTGTGCCGCTACCGCCGTTGTTTCCGGCTGCATTGGTCAAAATCGTCTGCGTCTGCATTCTTCTGTAACCTGAGCCCGCTGTCACGTTGTTGGGTATGGTCACATTGTTTCCGCTGGCGTTGTATGTAAAGTTTATAGTGCTTGGCATCTGCATTGTTGTGCCATCACTCTCTTGATAAGTCTGCGGAGCAAAGTTTACTGAGCCCAACATCTCCGACCACTGTGCCTGCAAAAGATAGTTTCCATATGTAGTGCCTTTAGTATACGTCCATGGGGCATCCACATTTAGATTTCCCACAGTAGGTTTAACGCTTACATTCCAGCCGCCAAATGTGTAGCCGCTGTTTGCAATCTCAGTGTTTGTAGGCATAACGGGAGCATTGCTAGACATAGTAAAGGTCCTATAATATTTACCGTTATATGGTGCTGCAGAAGTGTTATCAATTATCCAGCTATTGCTGCTCATAAAGCTTGAGTCAAGCGTGCCGCCGTCAGCGTCAAGATATACACGCCAGTTAACAGCCTGACCCGGATTTGCTGATAATGTGAGAGTTGCACCGGCATATATCCACCTTCCGCTTGCATCAGTATACCCTGCAACATTCGGTATAATCGAGCCGTCACCGTTAAATATTTGTACTCCGCCTGGAATGGTAGACCATCCTGTCAACATCCATCCACCACTACTATTATCTATGCCTACCTTGCTGGCGCTTGTCGGAGTGCCCCAACCAAAGCTGTCCAACACCATATACGGAACTTGCTGAATTGCCGACAGGTCAGTGCCCATGTTTATTGTTTTGGTCGCAATCCAAGCAAAGCTGCCAACTGTCCAATTGGGGTCACTGCTTATTGTCATAGTAGAAATTTGAGTATTAAATGTCACCTCAGTAGAAATCTGTGTCCACTTAGCATAAAGTGTAATATCTGACGTGAAATCAGTAGCTCCAAGGCTGGAAATCGCGCTGCCGCCGCCGTTTGAAGCCGTGAACCAACCATCAAAACTAAAGTATGTCTTGCTGGCACTTCCCAAGGTGGTAGGTGTGCCATAAGTATGGGTCACGGGTGTAACACCTACATGCGTGCCGCTGAATGCGCTGCCTCCCACATCAAGATAAGTAATATTATATTGCTGAACCGTCCACTGAGCAGTAAGCGTATAACTTCCGTGAGTTTTTCCGCTTATAAAGTTCCACGGGTCATTTACAAACAGATTGCCCGCTACTGTTACAGCTGTGACCTTCCAGCCGGTGAAAGTATAGCCTGTTTTGGTTGGAGCAGCTAAACTCACGCTTAAATCATCAATATAATATGTTGTCGGGCTACTTGGTCCGCCCGAGCCGCCGTCCAGGTTGATTGTCAAAGCATATTGAACAGGTGTCCACTTTGCATAAACAATTGAGTTGCCGTTGGCGTCAAGTGTCAAGTTTGTGTTGTTATAAACCGTAAGATCAGTCACCTGAGTACTGAGACCAATTTCCTTATACCATCCGCCGAAGATATATCCCGTTCTGGTAGGAGTAATCAATGTTCCAACTGCGCTGTCATAAGTCACAGTCTTGTTGTGCATCACCTTGTTGGGCATACGCTTGGCCGGATCGGTACTACCATCAACGGTTGTCCCGTCTCCCAATTGACCGCTGGTGTTTAACCCCCATGCCCACAAGTTGCCTGCTGTGTCTATGGCTAGGCTGTAGGACTGACCACGATCAATAGACACCCACTGCGTGTTGTCTGAGTTAGTTATTTTCACCGGGCTGTGCCTGTCTGTTGTAGTTCCGTCTCCTAATCGACCGTAGTAATTTGCCCCCCAAGCCCACAAGTTGCCTGCTGTATCTATTGATAGACTGTGGTAAGAACTCGCACCAATAGACACCCACTGCGTGTTGTCTGAGTTAGTTATTTTTACGGGGCTGAGCCTGTCTGTTGTAGTTCCATCTCCCAATTGACCATAGTTATTATACCCCCATGACCATAAGTTGCCTGCTGTGTCTATAGCTAAGGTGTGGTCTCCATTTGCATTACCCGCTGTACTGACTAACACCCACTGCGTGTTGTCTGAGTTAGTTATTTTTACCGGACTGTGCCTGTCTGTTGTAGTTCCATCTCCCAATTGACCACAGTTATTCCTACCCCACGCCCACAAGTTGTCTGCTGTATCTATAGCAAAGGCGTTATTAAAACCCCCAGCAATCGACACCCATTGTGTGCCGTCAGAATTGGTAATCTTTACGGGGCTGAGCCTGTCTGTTATAGTTCCATCTCCCAATTGACCATAGTTATTATACCCCCATGACCATAAGTTGCCTGCTGTGTCTATGGCAAAAGAGTTTCGAGCGCCTCCATCCCCAAACACCCACTGCGTGTTGTCTGAGTTAGTTATTTTTACGGGGCTGTGCCTGTCTGTTGTAGTTCCGTCTCCCAACTGACCTTGGCTATTCAACCCCCACGCCCATAAGTTGCCTGCTGTGTCTATGGCTAAGGTGTGTCGTTGCCTACTACCATGTACCGACACCCATTGTGTGCCGTCAGAATTGGTAATCTTTACGGGACTAAGTCTGTCTGTTGTAGTTCCATCTCCCAACTGACCGTAGTTATTTGTCCCCCACGCCCACAAGTTGCCTGCTGTGTCTATGGCGTGTGTGTTATCATAACCCCCAACAACCGACACCCACTGTGTGCCGTCATCAAAATAAAGAATATAGCTGTTTGCCGCCCACACTGCTGTAAGAGTTATGCCAGCGTCACCCGTAAGGATTGCACTTGACAGCTCATCAACTGTCTTAACCACTCCCACAGCATAAGTGCCTGCTATTGAGCCTGTTCCGCTCACCGCCCAACCGGTGAAAGTATATCCTGTGCGGGTATAGGGGTTTGCCGGCATAGTTACATTGCCGTTATATGTTTGACTTGTGGGGCTGACAGGGTCGCTGCCTGACCCGCCGCCGCTGGCGTAACTTATTGACAAAGTATTGACTGTCCACTGAGCCGTCAGTGTATAACTTCCGTGAGTTGTGCCGCTTACAAAGCTCCACGGCGAGCCAAAACTGAGGTTACCCGCAACACCAACTGCCACAGTTGTAACCTTCCATCCGGTGAAAGTATATCCGTCCCTAGTGGGCTCAGTAAGCGGAACGCTTAAGTCATCGATATAATAATTCACACTTGCACCCGGTCCGCCGTTGCCGCCGTTGAGTGCTATGGTAAGTGTATACTGAATGTGCGTCCACTTTGCATAAATGGTCGAATTTAAACTGCCGTCTAAATTAAAGTTGGTGCTGTTGTATATTGTTGATGAGGTGATTTGGTTTACAAGTCCTGCCTCTTTAAACCATCCGCCAAAAGAGTATCCTTCACGCGTGGGTGAAGGCAACGTTCCAACAGCCTGACCATAAGTTACAGGCTGATTTGACGCACCGTCTCCACCGGTTGCACCGTTATAACTATAACCAAGCGTATAGCCATTTGCTATCCACCCCGCCTTAAGGGTAACGGTGCCCGCATGTAGCCATTTTTTAAGGTTGTCATTTGCAGTAAAGCCTGCTTTGTCATTCTGCAAAATACCTGTGGGGCCAAATATCAACAAATCACCATTGACAAGGTCCTCATACCACCAGCCCGTAAAGGTATAGCCGGAGTTTTCTATAAAACTAAGCCCATTGCCCAGCAGGTCATCATACGGCACATGATAGCTTCCTACATATGCATTATCATAAGTCATCGCCTTTTGCCATTGGCTACCAATATAATACCAATCGCCGCCTGCGGTTATCGTTCCGCCGTCGGGGTTAAGGATTATGATATAAGTATTCGCCGTCCACTGTGCTTGCAAGGTATAGCTTCCATAAGTAACACCATAAACGAATGACCAATTCTGACCAACGCTTAAATTCCCGTCACCAGATTTAGCCGTAATTTTCCAGCCATTAAAAGTATATCCTGTTCTGGTAGGATTGCCAAGAGGTATACTAGTGCTGTTAATATAATATTGTACACCATTTGATGGGATTCCTGACCCACCATTAAGGTCACGATATAAGGTATATTGTATAGCAGTCCACTTAGCATAAACTGTTGAATCTAAATTAGCATCCAAATCAAAATTGGTGCTATTGTATGTTGTTGAAGAAGTAACTGCAGGATTAGTTAAGGCCGAAGTCTTATACCACCCGTCAAAGTTGTAACCTGTTAAGCTTGGGTTTGGCAGTGTACCGGCAGGGTCATCATAAATTACACTCTTGCTTGTCGTCGACCCTCCTGTTATCTTGCTACTGTTGCTTACCGTTCCTGCTGCACTCAACGCTATTTGCATAGCCGGACGAATACCAACATAAGTGTTATGGCCATGCCCTATAGAACCATCTTCTCTTACATAAAAAACAGTCATTGTTCCATTATTAGAAGCCGTACGCATGAAATAATAGCTACCGCCCTCTGCTCCTACACTATTATAATGAGCTTTTGCGTAGTCAGTTGAAGTATTTATTCTCGCCATTTTGTTATAAAACAACTCGCTGTATTGCTCGGTAATTTCATAAGCACTTAGACAATAAATTTTATCGATTGTGTCATATGCGCTGCCCGCACCTGTGGGGCTGTCATAGCCCGTGCCTATATCATCTGAATTTGCAAGAGTTGTATCTTCAATAGCAAGCTTTTCCGCCGGACTAAACGCGTCATTAATAAAACCTTTGCCCGTAAAATTTCCCCCGCTTGGAGCGCCGTTTGTGGGCAGATTATTTACATTAGTGCCATTAAGCCAACCACGGATTGTCAAATTCTGCCACATACTTCTATTTGCATCACTACTGTTAGGATAAAACGAAATTCCTGACATAATAGTATTTTCTACAATCAATTCTACAGTTGTAGCAATTCCGCTACCGTTTGGATTGATTGAAGCAGGAAGCTCTGCCCAATTAAGGATTATCCACTTAATAGGCTCAACCTTAAACCAATAAATCGTGCCCGTTACATTCATAGTAGTGCCATCACTGAATGCATATTGATTTCCGCTGTTCTGCCGTATAGACGATACTCGGACATATCTCTGCCCGCCCAATTGATATTCCTTGTTAAGTTTTTCAGTGTAAGCTCCACTTGTTACACTATTTGCCGACCATGTTTTGCCGGTTAAAGTCATACCATTTAAAAGCGTAATACCGTCGTTATAAGCTGTTTCAAGTTGTGCGTTTAAAACATCCCCGACATAAGTCTTAGGATACTCTCCATATTCAATAGTATAATAACTGTTGTCATTATAATCAAAACTGAGTGTGCCGCTGTTGGCTGTCCACTGAGCAGTCAGCGTATAACTTCCGTGAGTTGTGCCGCTTACAAAACTCCACGGCGAGCCAACGCTGAGGTTACCTGCAACCGTCACAGCGGTAACTTCCCATCCATCAAAGGTATAGCCTTCTTTGGTGGGCGTGCCAACACTTACTTGAGCGTCGGTGATATTATAATTTACTGTTGGCGAAACTCCGGAGCCGCCGTCAGCGTTAAGTGTCAGGGTATATTGTGAGTTGTTCCATCTAGCATAAATTGTGGAGTTTAAGTTGCCGTCGGTGTTAAAGTTGTTGTTGTTATAAACCGTAAGGTCAGTAACTTCTGTGATAAAGTCAGACTCCTTATACCACCCTTCAAAGCTATAACCCGCCCTGCTAGGCGTGGGCAGTGTGCCCACTGCACTGTCATAAGTTACCGTCTTGCTTGTAGTCGAGTTCCCCGTTATGTCACCAATTCCCACAATACTGATATTAAGTGCGGGGCGGATACCGTAGTACAAACCGTATGGATTAAAATAATTCATAAACGCACTACCCGTACTGCCAACAAAGCTTACACCCGTAGATGAATAAGCCGAACGCAGCCAGTAGTAACCATAGCCGTAGTCTGCTCCTAATGTGCCATATACATAAGCGTTGTGAGATTTAGCAAAGTCAGTTGAAGCGTTCCGGCGTGAGGCATTGCTGTTAAAGATTGAGTAATATTGGCTACTTACACTAGTAACATCGGCATAGTTAAGCAGATAGATATAGTCATTAGTGTCGGGCCCGCCGGCGGCATTTTGTCCATTGTTCACAAGGCTTGTGGTCAGCTGTATTCTGCTCTGTTCTGTGCTGCTAAAGGCGTCGTTCATAAAACTACCTTGGCTGGTGAAGTCTTGTGCCGCAGGGGCTCCAACCGGATTAACACTGCTTGTGTCAATGCCGTTCAGCCATCCGCGAATTATACTATTCTGCCACATTGTTATGTCAGTATCAGCGTTATTGGGATAAAACGGAATACCTGACATTATGGTATCTTCTGCCACTAATATAATAGTTGTGGCGGTACCACTACCCAAGGGGTTAATTGATGTGGGGAGATCATCATAGTTAGCGATTATCCACTTAATGGGTTCCACTTTAAACCAATAATATGTGCCCGTTACGCCCATGGCTGTTCCATCACTGAATGCATATTGATCTCCAGAAGAATACTTAATAGACGATACGCGTACATATCGTTGTCCATTAAATCGGTATTCTTTATTTAATTTCTCAATATATATATCGGTGCTTCCCGTAATGCTATTCGCCGAATAAGTTTTGCCGGTCAGTGTCATGCCATTTTGAAGAGTACCGCCGTTATAGGAAGTTTCAAGTTGCGCGTTTAAACTATCCCCAACATAAGTTTTGGGATATTCACCAAATTCATAGGTGTGATAGCTACCGGCATTGTTAAGGTTGCCGTCGCCATAGTCAAGGTTAAGGGTGAAATTACCCGCAGCCCACTGAGCATAAAGCGTAATGTTGGAGGCTTTAAGCCATCTATATGACGCGTCACTATATTGGTCGCCCAAGATGTTTATATTCGGGTTAAGCTTTCCGGTTGTGTCAAAAATCTGGGTGCCGCCTAAGGCCTGAGTATACCAACCCAAGAAGTTATACCCTGTTTT
This sequence comes from Christensenellaceae bacterium, assembly GCA_031260975.1. Classification (NCBI taxonomy): domain Bacteria; kingdom Bacillati; phylum Bacillota; class Clostridia; order Christensenellales; family Christensenellaceae; species Christensenellaceae bacterium. The sequence continues at coordinate 207,648 of JAISKJ010000003.1, read as the reverse complement.
GGTTACACCGTTGTTGTTATAAGGCGCGAAGCCCGCAGCATTATAAATTGTATAATATCTAAGGTCTTTAGTCAAAATTCCGCTGCCAAGCGTCCAGCCGCTGTAAGCTCCCACCGCACCGGTGTTGGGGTCAAGCGTCACGGTATAATCAGTTTGTTCCCACACCGCATAAAGCGTGAAAGTGGCACCGTTAATAAATTGTCCAGAACTTGCACCATGTCCGGAAACATATTGAGGCCCATAATGTGTTATGTCAGCCACAGATGCCTCATCCTCAAGTCTGCTGTTTGCATTATTAGCTATACTACCCCACAATGTATCTTTATACTGCACTCTGGTCCAGCCTTTAAAGATATATCCGGGCAGTGAATATGCATTTGCCGAAATTGTATCAACAAGTGGGTCTGCATATTTATGATTGCTGTTTGGCATGCTGCCTACGACAGCCCATGTTGCCGCTACCGGCTTGTTTGAATTATATACAATTGTGAAGTTAGTCTGTCGCATCGTTGTGTGATATTTTCTGGTTTCAGCAGTCAGAATGGGATTAAACTGAGGCGTAGTCAAGGTGTTGAATGTCCCTCCAAAAGTATAATCCACAGTTTCACCTTCAAACCATGCTTCGGGGCCGCCGTCTGTATAGCCTCCTAATAATACATAGTAAAGGTCAAACCATTCTTCTATATATACTGCATTAATTTTATAGAACATCTCCTGCGGAGTATCTGTTGACAGCAATCCCAAATTCAAATAACTGTCATACACCATTAATTTATCTTTTGCGGTTGGCGCAGAAGCAACATCTCCCGCCAAACTACTAAGGTTTATGCCCGTTAACTGTTTAAAGTCCATTAATGTTTTCGTCATGCTAGAGACTGTTGCATTGCTAAGAATATCGTCATAGATTTCTATATCTGAACCATGGTTCCACACTTCATAATATCCATAAAAAGCCACAACGTCTAAGAAAGTAAATTCAGTAAGACCAACCGGTACCACAATAGTACTGTGAACACTCCACGGGCCCCCCCAAGAGACTTTATAAAGCTCAATAGTAGCAACTCTAGCCTGAGTTATCCAAATAGCATAATATGTAATATCACTACTGTCGCCGGGTATATAAATATTATCACCAGAAGCATGCCCTGCGCCCTGCACATATTGTCCGGTCAAAACAGTTTCAAGCATTATCAAATAGCGCGAAACACTATTGCCAACAAAGCCGCTGAGCGAGCTTAGTGTGCCGTCAAAGTCCATATCTATATCCCAATTTTGTTGAGTGTGCCAGCCATAGAATGTAAAGCCATATCTATATGCATTTGGATAATAAAAACCATAACTCATACTGTTTGTATCTATGTCAGTATACGCATCCGCTCTCTTATTAAACGTCCAAACAATGTCGGCAGCACCGCCGCCGTTTGACTTAAAGGTAATGGTAAAGGTGTCTTGTATCCAGATTGCATACAACTGAATTGCACTTGTGCCCACTGCAATCGGATCACCTGTAAAGTATCTTGACACACCAAGTCCTGCGCTGCCCGTTGGGTCATCAGAAGCGCTGGTGCTCCAGAAAGCAAATCTAAAATAAGTCTGACTGGGCGTAAACGGTGTTGTCAAATCACTGTTGTCAGGCAGATTGTAGTTTTGATTTTGAGTAACCGTCAACACCTCAGGCGTCTCAGCAGGCATTACTCCGTTGTTGGGGTTAAGCGTGATTGTGGTGGTATTGAGTTCCCAAAGGGCGTACCATGAATACCCACCTGCTATCAATACAGCCGAAACAGATGGAAAATTCCAACTCAGTTCCAGAGCTGTGGCTGTCAATCTATAAACACCACTATCAAGCCACATGGCATGTGAAACACCGCCACCTGCTGAAATTCCGGCAGAGCCCTTGCTGGTTTGATACCACCAGCCATTAAAGGTGTAATTAGTCTTGGTGAATGTGTTTGCTGGGAAAACATAACTCGCACCAGCACCGTTTATGGGCACAACCATGCTGATGGGTGCAGTGCCGCCGTCCGAACCGTTGCCGTTAAAGATTATAGTAATTGTCTTGTATTTCATAATTGCATAAACGGTTGTGCTGCCGCTAATTGTCAAAGTTTGACCGGAATAATATTTAACCCCGCTGCCGTTTGAATTAAGACTATAGTAGTCAAACTCAACAAAGTCACCGCTGAAGCCATTGGCGGGGATAATAAACCCGTAACCGTAGTATTGTGAATATCCCGCTCCGCCATTGTTCATAGTGCCCGAAGTATTTCCTAAAATTTCATAACCGTCAGCATCATATTGACCTATTGCAAAGGTGATATTATATAGGTTGGGTGTCCAATAAGCATACAAAAGTATACCATCAGTAATAGTGAAAGTATCATATGCCTCAAACTTATTGGTTGATGGGATAGACGCCCAATCCGTAGCATTAGCATATTGTGCAGTTACCCAGCCCACAAAAGTGTGGCCCGTACGGGTCCAGCCCAGATATGCATCATCAATATCTTTTACGATATAGGTGGCACCCGCAGTTCCGTTTGCTTCATAAAACTGCCCCGAACCATTGTTAGAATAATAGGTAATCGTTTTTTCTTCACCCTGCCACACGGCATACAAATCCATGTCGCCGCCGGGTGTAAATGTGCTGTTTAAAGCTTTGTCAACAGGACCGCCGGATGTATAGCTCCAACCAATTAACTCAAAGCCCTCTCGTGTGAAGCCAAAGTCAAGCAGGGTCACACTCTGGCCCGCAAAAAGCGTGCCCACCCATATCTCACCCAAAGGCTGACCTGTCTTGCCGCCCTCTCCGTGATAAGTTATGTGAATTTCATTTGCGCTCCACACTGCAGTAAAACTCATGCTACTCGTAACAATAAATGCCGTATTTATGTCGTAGGAAGTTCCGCTGCCGTCTATAAGTCCCACAAGTGTGTAGTTTGTTCGTGTAAGGGCCATAGTACAACCGTTTCCAATAAGGTCAGAAAACTTTAAACTAGAGCCATAATTACACATCATTAAGAGTGTATCTGAATTATTATGTGCAAAGGTTCCGCCGCTGCCATAGACTACTATTGACATATCATTTGCTGCCCACACCGCATAAAGCGTAACATTTGTTGTTAGGTTGGTCAGCTCATAAGTGGAAGTGTTGCCGTCATCAATAAACCAATACTGACTTGGAATTAATGCAAATACAGCATCTTTGTAAGATGAATTATTAGTCCAACCTTTGAAAACATAGCCTGTTCTAATCGGAATAAATGCTATAATCGAGTGGTCGCCGTCATAGTCAACTATTATTTGAATGTTGGGCGATGACGCGCCGTTCATATTATATGTAATTATAATCTGCTCCGCAGCCCAAACAGCATAGAAAGTTACGCCGCTCATAATAGTCGGGCTGAGTGTTTCATCAAGTCTAGCCTCGCTGCCGGCCTCAAACAGGAGGTCAATTCCTTCCTGATAACTGCTCACAAGGCTCCAGCCTCTAAATGTGCCGTTGCCAAGAGACGAAGGAACAGTAAAGGCTCCCTGCCCTTCAAAGGTATAATTTTCACCGTAGTTTCCGCTGACAGTCCTGGTTGAAGGTGAAGCATCATTATCGCTGTAAGTTATGGTTATGGCCTTTCCTGTCCATGTGGCATAGAACCACACTTCAAAGCTTCCGGCTGTATCAGGTCCCAGGCCATTTATTATATACCCATCCTGATAAACCGCAAACGGCTGTACTGCCATCTTCCAGCCGGCAAAATCATAAAGAACCAGACGCGCGTCGTATATTCCCAAATAAGATAAATCAAGAGCTTCAACTCCGGCGATATCTAAAAGTGTATAATTGCTACCATATGCTGCAGTTGTTTCAAGGTCAACATTGGTGTCAAGTATGTCACTATAGTGCACTGTCAGCGTTTTTGGTGTCCAGCGTGCATAAAGCTTGATAACACCGCCTGTTATGGTAAGTCCCGCAGTTTTAGGGCTGACTGAGGTGCCGTTTAAGTTAGCACCAAGAGCGCCGTCTGCATTATCAGCAATACCCCAGAAAGTATAATATTGGCTCGGAACATTAAATACATTGTTTATCGAAAGCGAACCGTCAAAAACAACTTGATATTCAACATATCCAAGTCCCCCTGAGGTTGCGCCGCCGTTGCCTTCAATGCGGATAGTTACGGTATCCGGCAGCCACACGGCATAAATATATGTGTCAGAGCTGCTAAGTCCGTTGTCAAGCACCAAGAAATCGGTTCCTGCATCAAATATACTGTTTATAGTGGTAAAACTTCCGTTGCCCCATATGTTGATTGCGTGGTTAGGTGAACCTACTCCCAAAAGCGCCTGAAGCGCAAGACCATATACTTTTGCGTTGTCCACACCAAAGGCATCCAAATCAACAATCCCGCCGCTTACAAAGTCGCTAAAGCCCCAACCCACAAATGTGTAGCCGATTCTTGTTAGCCCTGCTCCGTTCGGAAGGGTTATAATGTCACTATAATACGAACCCATAATGTTAGATACAGAGCCCGTGGTGCCAGCACCTAGGTTAAAAATAATATTTCTTGTTTCTGCCTGCCACTGAGCAACATATGCGGTAATGCTTCCGCCGATGACCAAAATGCCGGTTTCTCCTGCATTATAAAGCGTAGTGCCGCCGTCACTGCTCCAGCCCAAAAAGCTAAAACCTTCTCTGGTTGGTTCCAAAACAGGCAGGTCAACCAAGAAGTCAGGTCCGGACGGGGTCAAAGAGCCCTGCGGTATGCTGGAATATCCCGGAGTTCCGCCGTTGCTGTCAAAGTCAACGCGGGTTACGCCCGTGTTTGTCCACGACAATATAAGTTCAATATCACCGGTCACACCTGCAATGGTGCCGCCGTTAATATATATGTTGCCTACAATATCTCCCGCCACAACCTCAAAGCCTGCATACAACTGACTGGTCAGTGAGAAAATCGGTCCGCCTGTGTGGGTCAGGTTTGGCAGAACTATTGAGCCGTTATTGGCAACATAATCTACAAACTCCTGACTGCTCTGCTGCTCTAAAGTTATCGGATCACCATTAATTAGCAGTCCGCTCAGACTTGCAACATCACTCAAATCTATTGTTATGGTTCTAATTGCCGGAGTCCACATTGCATACAATGTCATATTTCCGGTTATCAAAAGCGTTGAGCCTATAGCGCAACTGTTTCCAAGCCCTGTGCTTCGGTCATTCCAGCCCGCAAAGATATAGCCGGAGTTAACAAAACTCATACCCTCCACTTCATATTGGTCGCCGTATCTTATTGTTGAGCCGCCACCGCCATGATTAGTTATTGTAATCTCAGTGCTTGTGCCGTCGTTAGCAATATAAGTTACAGTCTTGGCTTTGGGGGCCCAAACTGCATAAAGTGTGAAGTCAGAAGTAAATTGTATATTATTCAAAGTTCCTGCTACATAACTATCCCCAAGTCCGTCAGTCTGAGTGTTCCATCCTACAAAATCAAAGTTGGGGTTGGTGAACCCTGAACCGTTTTCTATGACAAGACTGCCGTTATAATATCCTATACTCGGTCCTATCACACCGGTAGTGCCCTCTTTGTTTGCGTTATAATAAACAGTCATCAAACTTCCTGTCCAGATAGCATAGAAGGCTTTGTCTGACGTTGCAAAATATCCAAACCCTTCGGCAAAAACCTCGCTTGAGCCTACAACTGCGTTTATGTTTTCACTCCAGCCCGCAAACACATAGTTTTGCCTGCTAAAGCCATTGTTGGGCAAATATGAAAATTGCTGATATGCCGCAGAAACATTAGCAACCGAACCTGTGACATTGCCTAGTCCACCCTCAAAACTGAAAGTCAGTGCGTTTTCGGCATAAACCGCCCAAAGCGTAATGTCCCCATATTCGGTTATGTCAATCTTACTGTCGGGATTATTAGGATTTAGTGTATCAAACAATGCATAGTCCCGCCCGGTGCCGTCAGCTTTGGTGTTCCAGCCAATCTGGTGCCAGCCGTCTTTTTCAAAACTGATATTTACAATTGTGATTGTATCACCTTCATATACAGACTCACTTTCACCGGTTAACCAATATGTGGCATCATAATGGGTAATAAAACCTTTTGTACTGTCCCCTACAAGTGTGCCGCCCAAACCGCCGTTATATATCAGGGTACGTTCCTGCCCCTGCCATTTTGCATAAAAACTATTAAGGCCCTCAGGCATCGTCAAGGATGCGCCCGGAGCATATACCGTACCCGTTCCGTCTGAAGCGGTGCTCCAGCCATGGAAGTTATAACCATTTCGATAAGGTATTGAAATCGGCGCATAAGTAAGATATCCCGTAACGTATGTATAGTCCGCCGGTGCCCATGTAGGATCGTCGGCATTAGCCACAAATCTCAGTCTGTTTCCGCTTACAGCAAAGTTAAGATAAAGCGACAGGTCGCCCGTTATCTCAATCTGGGTTGCGCTGCTGTATGTTTTTCCGGGCTCATCGTGCTGCCTGCTGGCTCCATAAATCACACTTGGATAGCCTTCGATATAGACACCGTCAAACCACTTGTTATAATCACTGTTTGAAAGCGTGCGTAACAAATCATTTGACAAGTTTAGGTTTGAAGGCAATATAAAGTAATTGCCGAAATTCACTTGAACGGTATCAAATCTTATGTCCGCCATATAGCCGGATTCAAGCAGATAGAGGTCCTTAAACTTAACAGTTTTTAAATTCCCCTCCCACTGCGCATAAAGTGTAAAGCTTGAGCTTATGTTAAAGGTGCTGCCCTCAGCATAGCTTGTGCCCAAACCGTCTGGTTCGGTGTTCCAGCCCGTAAATGTATAGTTAGTTTTGCTGAATATTGACGGTTTAACGGTAACCAATGTGTCATAAGCTCTGGTTTCATACTGCGTTATTCCGCTGGTAGAGCCGTTGCCGTTATAAGTCACAGTATATTGCTTTCTCTCCCAAAGAGCGTTAAGCTGAACGGCCGTCCCGGGCATAACATAGGTGCTGGTGTATACCGTGTTAAAATCGTCGTCCCTAATCCAGCCTGCAAAGTCGTAGTGCGGATAGTTAACACCATCACTCTCAGCCGTCGGAAGTGTAAACACATACCCTTCAACAAACTGAAGTGAAACATAAGGACCTCCTAAAGATGATAAATTCCAATTAAGCGTTACCTCACCGCTGGGGTTACCCCATTCTTCATTAAGCGTAATTGCCAAAGGCAGTCCGTTTATAATTTCCTTGTCAATTATAGAGCCGCCTGCATAAACAGTGCCGTCACCGCCTGCTATGGTATAGCCCAAAAACACTTTGGTGTAGTCTTTGTGGTGAATACCTGTTGTGTCAGGCACAACAAAATCCTCGCTGAAATATGCCGTAAACTCAGTTTCGTTTATTATCTGTCCGTTTTTTCGGGCATCCTGATAATTAATGGTGACCGATTTTGCTTCGCCTCTATATTGAGCATAAAAAGTTATACCGCTAAGAGGCATATTTACCCATTCGCCCAAAGAATAGAAATAACTGCCCTGTTCGGGTAGTTCCGTTCTGGTATATCCGATAAATTGATAGTTAGTTCTAAGGGGCGTATCCGTCGGAATTTGAAAATCAACGCCAAAGTCTCCTGTCAGACTTTTGAAGCTGTCACTTGGCAAAATTCCACTGCCCGTATAGTTATATTTAAATTCGGCCTGATATTTGTTGCGGATAAGGCGGCCGTAGATGTTGGTGTTTTTGTTTATGGGGTTAGAAAAATCATACGGAACGGTATAGGCTTCATCTTGATACCAATTGTCAAAGCTGAACCCCTGTTGCACCTCAATCTCTTGAGGATTTGGCCGCTCAATATAATCGCCCTGCTTTATTTCCTTGGTAATTTCACTTCCGCCAATCAAAAGCTTTACCGTTATGTTTTGCGGCCTTGATACAGTCAGCAAAACAGCCGTAAGCACAGCTCCCAAAAATAGCAAGATAATAAGCACAACTGCAATAAAGGTCCGTCTTACTTTTATCTTTTCATCAGCCATAATCCACACCTCTTTTATCCTAAATCCGCGCACACCGCCCAAAGCTTTAAGCGGCTTTTCTATAGTTAGAATAATACTTATTTGTAGTATACCAAAAAATACCCTAAATTAGCAAATTTTTATACACATTTTTCACAAAATCTTTAAAAGACTAAATTCTCCTCAGAACACCTTTGAAGGGGATTAAAAAAAGGGGCATTTGCCCCCTTTATTATTCTATCTGCCAATCAATCTCGGGCTTGTTCCACTCTTTCAAAATCTGATTAGCCTTTGAAAAATGCCTGCAACCAAAAAAACCGTTTTGTGCCGACAGAGGACTTGGGTGAGCGGCAAACAACACCTTGTGCCGGCTTATGTCAATATCCTCCAAAATTTTTCTTGCTCCCGACCCCCAAACCAAAAATATAATAGGGTCCTCACGCTTGCTCAAAAGCTCAATTATTTTGTGAGTAAACTCTTCCCACCCTTTGCCCTTATGACTGAATGACATTCCTGCTCTGACAGTCAAAACACTGTTTAGCAAAAGCACACCCTGCTTTGCCCAATTAGTAAGGTTTCCTCCTTTTGGCAAACTGCAGCCGCAATCATCCATAAGCTCTTTATAAATATTCTTCAAACTCGGCGGAGGCTCGGTGCTTTCAACCGAAAAGCAAAGTCCGTGCGCCTGCCTGGGGTTGATATACGGGTCCTGCCCGATTATAACAACTTTTACGTCATTAAATCTTGTAAGGTTAAGTGCTGCAAAAACATTTTTTGCTTCAGGATAAATTGTCTGCCCATTATATTCTTCCTTCAAAAATTTTTGCAGTGTTTTAAAGTAGTCCTTGTCGAACTCACCCTTCAAAATATCATACCAATTTTTTGTTATATAAAACACAACTATATTTTAGCAAAAACACAAAAAATCTCCAACTATTTTACACGTTTCGCCAAAAAAACTGCAGCACTCCTCACATCCTGCATGTGACAAGTGTCTATGTGTATCTAAAGAAAACCCAGCCGGCCGTCATATTTCTTCCTTTTCTCAGGGGAAGCTAAGTGAGTAGCAGTGCTATAAACCTGAGCTTTAGTGAACGGGAACATTCATACTGTCCAGCTCTTCTTCAATTTCACACAAAATCCGCTCAATTTTTTCTTTATTTTCTCCTTCAATCATAACACGGATTACCGGTTCAGTACCGCTTTTCCGAACGACTAGTCGGCAATTTTTATCTAATTTCTTGACGTATTTCTTCACTATTTCAGCGGTATCCAGACGTTCGGCATTTCCGACCGAGCGGTCGGGTTCATATTTTATATTCAGATAATATTGCGGAATTTGTTTATAGCCTAAAAGCATTTTTTCTGGGTGTCTGCCTTGTCTAACGGCCGCCAAAATCAACAAAATAGAGCATAAAATTCCGTCACCCGTAGGGTTAAATTTCGACAAAATTATATGCCCTGCAGGCTCCCCGCCAAGCACAAGTTTATTTTTGAACATATGTTCACTTATAAACTTATCTCCGACAGGAGTTCTAAAAAGCTCAATACCCTTTAAACTCAGATAATTTTCAAGCCCCAGATTTGTCAAAACAGTTCCTACAACCGGACCTGAAAATCCGCCCAGACTTAAAAAATATTCTGTCAGAATACACAAAATTCCGTCACCGTCTATTGTGTCTCCGCGGTTGTTTATCATCACCACCCGATCAGCGTCGCCGTCAAAAGCAAATCCGAAATCAAGCTTCTTTGACACCACAAACTGCCTAAGAGCCCCCACCGAAGTCGCCCCGCAGCCTTTGTTAATATTAATTCCGTTCACCCCTACATTTATCAAAAATAACTCCTTAAATCTGTCTTTGAACACATTTTTTACAACACCTCCGGCAGCACCGTTAGCACAGTCAAAGCACACACTCAGGTCAAGCTTTTTCTTTTCCAAAACTGAAGCCAAAAACTCAAAATAAGGCTTAGTCTTTATATTTTTTAGTTTTCCTACTTCTTTGCTATAGGCATATCTGTTAATATTTTTGTGAACATTTTCTATATCACTCTCTTCTTTTGCCGAGAGCTTCATACCCATTTTATTAAATATTTTTATACCGTTATATTCGCTGGGATTATGACTTGCGGTCAGCACAACTCCAAAATTATAACCCTGACGTGCCATAAATCCTACCGCAGGCGTAGTCGCAACCCCCGCATCGGTCACATTTACACCCTGACTGAGAATGCCGCTGATGATGGCCATTGACAACGCCACACCGCTTGGGCGGGTATCTCTTCCAACAATAATACCTTTACCCTTATGCTTTATGCATTTTATTCCAAGAGCCCGGCCCACCTCAAAGGCCAAACTGCAGGTTATCTGCTGCCCAAAAACACCTCTTATTCCGTCTGTTCCAAACATATTACACCTCACAAAAACCTCAACTAGACAGTTTTATGAAAATAATATATTTAAGTCTTAACAAAAATGTGAAAACCTAAGACAATAAAAAATTAAAAAGACAAAGGCCAACAAAAAGGCGCGTCTTTGTTTTAGATTTTACTTAAAATTTGCTGAGCAGTCTGACGGTCACGGTTAAAACGCGAGAGCCCAAAAAGACTGTCGCCCCTTTTCAGCCTGTTCACTTTTTCAAAACAGATAAAGCTGGCCTTAAAACCAAGTTCCTTAAGATATTGGTCGCTTGTCTTTTCAAAAAAACCGTAAGGATAAGCAAGTGCAATCGGTTCAACACCAAAATTTTTAAGTTTATCCTGAAGTTTCATGACATCTTGCGTAAATCTTTTTTTATAATCTTCTTCCTGCTCGGAGAAAATCTTTTTCATACCAATTTGTCCGCGGTATAAACGGTGCAGATTGTATGAATGATTGGCAATCTCAACACGGCCGCTGTTTTGAAGCCTAGCTATATCTTCAAAGCTCAAATAGCCATAGCGGTCATCATCGCGTGCTTCTTTTTCACTGAAAATTCCGGTGACCGAACAAACGACCCTCATATTCCTTTTTTCGAGCTCCGGCAAAACAAGATGCAGTATATTATAAAAGCCATCATCAAAAGTGAGCATAATAGGTTTTGGAGGCAAAGCTCCTTTATTTTCAACAAAAGCTATGAGGTCAGAGGTCAGCACTGTTGTATAGCCTTGCTCTATGATGAAATCCAAATCTTGTTGAAGTGAAGAAATATGTATTGAATACGGCACAAGCTTACAACCGTCAGGAAAGACCGCATGATACATAAGAATAGGAAGCGCTATAGTTCCGCTTTGCTCATCTTCAGCAAACGCCCTTAATTTTTTTGTAAAACCAAAAAATAATAAAGAAAAACCAAGAGACAAAACCAAAAAATATATTAAGATTTTATTTTTTATAAAAATGTTATTTCTTTGCATAGTTTTAGTTTGATTATATTCAATTTAATTATGCTATCAAACAAAAAAATACTAAGGCTTACTTAGCATTTTTTGACCAAAAAACCTACCGTCAAATTTGGCGGTTAAGTTATTTGTGTTTTAAAAACTTTATTTGTGTCTGTGACCTACAACCATCAAGAAGCCCACAAAGCCCGCAAGTCCCAGCACCTGAGCATAATATATTGGTTTTGTTGCAACTTCTTTAACTGCTTCCCAGACGCTTGCAAATGTTGTGCCCGACATATCTCCACCAGAAATCCAGAATGTCAGCATCTGCAGTCCTACCACGCCCACAATACCAATTGCAATTGCTATCAGAATTTGAAATAGTGCTCTCATGTTCCCCCCTCCTTTATCTAAACTTTCCGCTTTTGATAAAACCAAAAGCGCTTGTTGCAGCAATAGCCCCGTCGGCCGTTGCTGTTACAATTTGACGCAGCGGCGTATCTCTTATGTCTCCTGCAACATATACACCCTCAATATTTGTCCGCATCTTTTCGTCAGCAATAATATAACCAGCTTCATTCTTAGCCACGTTTTTGTCTATAACTTCAGTGTCGGGGCCCCTGCCTATTGCCACAAATACCCCTTCTGTATTCAGTTTTTTTGTGGTGCCGTCTTGAATATTTTCAAGTTCAATCTGTTTCAGGTTTGGCTTTCCTTCAAGCGCACTGATGCGGCTATACAGCATCAGCTCCACATTTTGGTTTGCTCTCACTGTTTTTTCGAGGATATCATCTCCCCTAAACTCACCCCTGCGATGAATTAAATATACTTTATCTGCAAGTCCGCTCATATAAACGGCATCCTCAAGTGCACTGTTTCCGCCGCCTACAACCGCCACCGTCTTGCCTTTAAACAATGTTCCGTCGCATGTGGCACAATAACTCAGCCCTCTGCCCAGATAGTCTCTTTCATTATTCAGATTAAGCTTTCTGGCCGCAGCTCCGATTGCTATAAGCACAGTCTTTGCAGTATATTCACCTTTAAGGCATTTTATGAACTTCTCTTTACCGCTAAAATCTGTGGAGACAACCTCATCAAAAATAATTTCAACGCCCAGACTTGTCATATGCTCAAACATTTGAGCGGCAAGCTCCATGCCTCCAATTGACTTTATACCCGGATAATTACACACCTCCTGTGTAATGGCTACGGCCCCACCCGGCACCGATTTCTCAATGATACCTACATTCAACCCTGCGCGCTTAGCATAAATCGCCGCAGAAAATCCCGCAGGTCCCGCCCCCAAAATAAGCAAATCAAAACTGTTCATTACTTCCTCCAAGTTGATATATATATTGTATCAAAAAAATAAAGTTTTGTAAAACTTTAGGGGCAGGTTTAAAAAAAATCTAGTGAGGCACCCAATCTACAAAAAAACACCAAAATTTGGTGTTCTTTTATTATTATCTCTTGCTGAACTGCGGTGCTCTTCTTGCCTTTTTAAGACCGTATTTTTTACGCTCTTTCATACGGCTGTCACGAGTCAGGAAACCTGCTTTCTTAAGCTCGGCTCTATAGGTCTCACTTTCTTTCAAAAGCGCTCTTGCAATTCCGTGTCTTATAGCTCCGGCTTGTCCGCTCTGTCCGCCGCCGTAAACATTTACAATCACGTCATATTTGTCAGCAGTTCCGGTCAGTACCATAGGCTGCCTTACAATAAGCTTAAGAGTATCAAGGTTGAGGTACTTGTCAATGTCAATGTCATTGATAGTGATTTTTCCGCTACCGCCGGCGTAAAGTCTTACTCTTGCAACCGATTTTTTACGTCTGCCCGTTGAAATCGTCTGGCCGGGTTTTGATTTTACGGCCTTAACTTTTACGGCAATTTTTGCGGGGGTGGGGTTCTCCGCTGTTTTTGCGGGAGCTGCCTTCACTTCTTTTGCAGGAGCTATTTTAACCTCTTTTGCGGATTTAACTTCTGCCGCAGGCTTTTTAGCTGCGGTTTTCTTTACTTCTTCTGCCATCAGATTCTGCCTCCTTTCAACTTAACAGCCACAGGTTTCTGAGCCTCATGCGGATGAGTGCCGTCTTTATAAACCTTAAGGCGTTTGATTTGTTTTCTTCCGATGCTGTTTTTTGCAAGCATGCCCTTGACGGCAAGCTTAAGCGCTTCATCACTCTTTTTTTCCATCATAATAGCATACTTAGTACTTTTAAGTCCGCCCGGGTAGCCTGAGTGAGTATAGTGTATTTTCTGCTCCAATTTGTTACCCGTAAGCACCAACTTGTCGCTGTTCACAACCACTACGCTGTCGCCGATATCAACATGCGGAGTATATTCAGGTCTGTGTTTGCTTCGTAGAAGCGTTGCCACCTGAGTAGCAACTCTACCCAGAGGAATTCCCGCAGCATCAACAATATACCATGAACTCTGTACCTGTCCCGGCTTTGCCATATATGTTTTCATTGTTTTTCTCCTTAAAAATTTGTGATTTTCTCTTATTCCTTTATTCAAACAAGGGCTAATTTGTGTAAATCTATGGCCTAATAGAAAATAATCCCCCAATTTGGGACTTGCGATTATTCTAATACAAAAATCCCCTCTTGTCAAGGGAATTTTATGAGTTTACACAGGAGTGACCTATAAAGGTTCGTGCTTATTTCGTCTCTTTTCTCTTATCTTTTCGTTTCTGAAAAAGGCTTTCTGAACAGGTCTGGGGATTAGGAGCTTGTTTACCATTTTTTTAGGAAGTCTTGCAACCTCAAATTGGTCGCCATCAAACTCTTCCCGCCCAATTATATCAAGGTCGCCGCCAACAAGACAGCAAAGATAATAGTATGTATGCCTCTCACAATCTATCTTAAACTCAAACATCTGCTTAACGAAACGTTCTTTTAAAATATACAGCAGTTTTATTACTTTTACGTCGGCGTTCATCTCTTCTTTGGCTTCGCGCACCATCGCAGCTTCGGGAGCCTCACCTTCTTCAACGCCGCCGCCTGTCACAAAATATACCTTGCCTTTGGGCTTTATCTCACAAATAGCTACAATCTCATTACCATCAACAATAATACCTCTGGCTTTTTTAAATACCGTGCCTTCAACAGTATGCTTATAATACAACTTTGCCCGCTGATACGAATATGAGTTTTCATCCAGCGTTTTTGCTTCGCCGTTGTTATAATATACTCTCTTCAAATATAGTCCGCAAGCAGGAACGGTTTTTCCGGCCAGAGTACGATCTTTAGTTTCAAAAATTTTGTCGATTATACCCATATCTTTTTTGCCGCTGCCAATATCAAGAAGAGTGCCCACAATTATGCGCACCATATTATACAAAAATCCCGTACCTCTTATCTTAAAAATCAAAATACCGTGGTCTTTTTCTTCAAAGTCGGCGCGTATAATCTTGCGTATGCTATCCCCCTTAAGGTCGCTTTTGCTTGCCTGAAATCCGCCGAAGTCGTGCTCGCCGACAAGCTTGCCGGCAGCTTCTTTCAGCTTGTCCATATCAAGCTTATAGGGGTAATGCATAGCCCTGTCTTTTTCAAATATGCTCATATGCTCACTCTTGCATATTCTATATTGATATTCCTTGGCAACAGCCCAAAAGCGGGCATTAAAATCCTTGCTCACTTCTCTGCTTTCAATTATACTGATATCCTTTGGCAAATACATATTAAGCTTGACAGCTATCTTGTCAGACGGAATAGTTGTATCTGTCACAAAATTTACTACTTGCCCCTTGGCGTGAACGCCGGCATCCGTCCGGCCGCTGGCATAAATCACAGGCGTCTCGTCCAAGGCCTCCTTTATTGCCCGCTCGAGTTCACTTTGAACGCTTTTTCCGTTTTTCTGCTTTTGATATCCGTTATAATTGGTGCCTAAATATTCTAAAATCAATTGAATATTCTTCATAACGATTTAATTATATCATATCTGCTCAAATTTTACAACATCAAAAAAATTCAAAACTCTAAAAGTTATTTGCTATTTTGTCAGCTATTGTTTATAATTATGATGTGTTAGCAAAATTTTAAATTTTGCCGTTTTGCCAAAACAAAGTATCGTCTTTGTTTGCAACACACAATATTTGGAGGAATTATGAAAATTACAGTAGATGGAAATCAGGCAGCGGCAACGGCCGCATATGCCTTCAGTGATATGGCAGCGATTTATCCCATTACTCCAAGCTCGGCAATGTCAGAGCTTGCTGATGAAATGCAGAGCCGTCAGATAAAAAATCTTTTTAATGAAACGGTAAGTGTCACTCAGTTTCAAAGCGAAGGGGGTGCAGCGGGCGCTGTTCACGGGGCACTTAGTGCCGGCTCTCTTGCCACAACTTTCACATGCTCGCAGGGGTTGCTGCTTATGATACCCAATATGTATAAAATCGCAGGTGAGCTTTTGCCCGCGGTATTCCATGTTTCAGCGCGTACACTCTCAACCCATGCCCTATCCATCTTTGGCGATCACAGCGATGTTATGGCGTGCAGGGCCACAGGGTTTGCAATGCTAAACAGCACCTCGGTGCAGGAGGCCATGGATATGGCGGCGATTGCTCATATAACCGCCCTTAAAAGCAGCGTGCCGTTTATACACTTTTTTGATGGGTTCAGAACAAGCCACGAAATCAACAAAATTGACAACCTTGAACAAGGCACACTAAAAAAACTTCTGCCTATGGACGCAGTGATTGCTTTCAAAGCACGGGGTCTAAGTTCAACAAAGCCACACCAGCAGGGCACCGCTCAAAATCCTGATATATTCTTTCAAAACAGAGAAGCTTCAAACACCTATTATTCAAGCGTAGAAAAGCATCTTAAAAATACCTTTGAGGAGTTTGCTAATCTAACAGGGCGGAAATATAGCAGCGTTGAATATTTCGGTGCCCCTGACGCCATAGACATTATCGTAATTATGGCAAGCGGATATCACACCGCTAAACAGACGGCAGCTGAACTTAACAAGCTCGGCAAAAAAACAGGTGTAGTGCTTATCAGGCTTTACAGGCCCTTTCCAGCCGACAGTTTTATAAAGGCCCTGCCCAAAACTGTAAAAAACCTTTCGGTGCTTGACCGCACAAAGGAATGCGGCGCCGGAGGTGAACCGCTATATAAGGACATATGCACAGCTATGCTTGACGGTGGGGCATCCGCTGGCAGTGCCTGTTTTGCATCAAAATCCAATTTTCTTCGTGAAATAAATGTCTTCGGCGGTATATATGGCCTTGGCGGAAAGGAATTTACTCCGGCTATGGTCAAAGCTGTCTTTGACAACATGGCAAGCAAAACACCCAAACAAAAGTTTACTGTCGGCATAACCGATGACGTATCACACACCTCTCTGCCGGTTGAAAAATTTAACCTAAACAGCGGCGGCACTTCCTGCAAGTTCTATGGGCTTGGCAGCGACGGAACAGTCAGTGCTAACAAAAACTCCATTAAAATAATAGGTGAAAACACTGACCTCAATTGTCAGGGATACTTTGAGTTTGACTCCAAAAAATCAGGAAGTCTCACCATTTCGCATCTGCGGTTTGGAAAGCTTGACATAGATGCACCCTATCTCATAGACAATGCCGATTTTGCGGCCTGTCACAACATAAATTATATAGGCAAATATGATATGCTAAACGACCTCAAAAGCGGCGGCACCTTCCTGCTTAACTCCCCTTATTCAGCAGATATGTTAGGCACAATTCTACCCGACAACTTTTTGACGCAGCTCAAACAAAAGAAAATCAACTTTTATATAATAGACGCCAACCGGATTGCCCAAGAAAATCGTCTGGGCGGACGCATTAACGTAATTATGCAGGCGAGCTTTTTTTACCTTACAAAAATCATGCCCTATTCAAAAGTTGAAGAACTTCTGATTGACGCCGCGCAAAAAACATATAAGAAGAAAGGCGAAGCCATACTTCGGGCCAATACAGCAGCGATAAAAGCAACTACCGCAGGCCTTGTCAGGGTTGACCTAAGTAAATTTACGGCAAGCAGCAAGTTAAAACAAAAAAGCAATGATGAATACTACAATTCATTTATACTGCCAATTGAGCGTAAGCTTGGAGACACTCTGCCTGTGTCACAGTTTGACCCGCGCGGAAGAGTTCCCACAAATACCTCCAAGTTTGAAAAGCGAGGAATTTCAATCGAAAGCCCTTGCTGGATAAAACAAAATTGTATTCAATGCAACATGTGTTCCTTCGTTTGCCCTCACGCAGCAATACGGCCTGTTCTTGTAAAAAACAGCGATATAAAAGATGCCCCATCAACTTTTGACACCCTCCATGCCATGGGCGTGCCGGAGCATCAGTTTAGAATACAAATCAACGTCGCTGACTGCACGGGATGTGAAAACTGTGTCAAAGTGTGCCCCGCCAAAGAAAAGGCACTCAAGATGACAAACAGCGTAAAGCTCAACAAAGCCGAAGAGACAAATTATAACTTCTCTCAAACACTGCCTGAAAACCCACAGACCATATTCAAATCAAACACACTCAAGGGCAGTCAGTTTATCAAGCCTCTGTTTGAATTTAGCGGTGCATGTGCCGGCTGCGGCGAAACGCCGTATATCAAACTTGCAACACAGTTGTTTGGAAAGCGTATGCTTATCGCCAACGCCACAGGCTGCAGCAGCATATACGGAGGCTCGGCCCCCAGCTGTCCATATGCACAGAACTCAATGGGTCACGGCCCCGCTTGGGCAAGCAGTCTGTTTGAAGACAACGCAGAGTTCGGGCTTGGTATATACCTAGCCAAAAAGAAAGACCGTGAGGCACTAAAAACCCGTGTGACCGAATTTGTTAAAACCAACCCCGAACACAAAGCAACAACTCTTTTAAATGAATGGCTGCAAAGCTTTGATGACGGTGAAAAGTCTTATGAGCTCGCACAAAAGTTGACGCCTATAACAAAGGATATCGCCGAGTTTAGTTTGTATCAAAACAGTTTCACAAAAGAAAGCACCTGGCTTATCGGAGGCGACGGCTGGGCATATGATATAGGCTTTGGCGGCCTCGACCATGTTCTGGCAAGCGGCGAAAACGTAAACATTCTGGTGCTTGACACCGAGGTTTATAGCAACACCGGCGGTCAAACCTCAAAATCTACTCCGCTCAGTGCCACTGCAAAGTTTAGCATGGGCGGAAAGCGAACTCCAAAAAAAGACCTGGGGCTGATTGCTATGACATATAACAATGTATATGTTGCTCAAATAGGAATGGGCGCTGATATGAACCAGACAGTAAAGGCTATGTGGGAGGCTGAGCAGCACGACGGGCCAAGTATCATTATCGCCTACTCACCCTGCATTAACCACGGCATAAATATGAACGAAGCACAAAACGAAATCAAAAAAGCTGTCGAGTGTGGTTATTGGCACCTATATCGCTATAACCCATCGCTTTTAGAACAGAATAAAAATCCGTTTACTCTTGATAGTAACCCACCAACAAGAGATTATCTCGAATTCTTGGAAGGTGAAAGCCGATATGCTGCTCTTAAAAAGATTGACCCAAAACTAGCAACAGAGCTTCACCTGCTTAGCAAAGAGTCTGCCGAGCAGCGATATAAAAGATATTTAGAGTTGGCAAACAAGAAATTTTGATAAGTTCCTGTTTCGCATCACTGTAGACCCATAAGTCCTGTTGCCGTACAACAAGAACCTGCCTGTCAAAAAACCTTGTTGCTTCGCAATAAAAAACCGACGCGTCCCGTCGGTTTTTTTTACGCTTCAGATAAAATATGCGTCCGCCTTCATCCGCAAAGTGGGTATTGACACCCCCCCCCCCTTCGTGTTACAATGATGAGACTTAGGGGGAAATAAAATGGAAGTAAAAATAATTGCCCAAACTCAGTTTGAAGATTGGGTCAAAGATATTTTAAACAAAAAAGATGGCATCTTCGAAATCTCGGTGCCGGAACAGCTTGCTGCCACCTCAGCACATGTTTGCTATATGAGAGGAAATGTTGAAACAATTCTGGCAGAAGACCTGCAAAAAACTCGTGACAGACTAAAGCAAATAGAAACAAGCTACCACCACAGCCCGTTTGACCATGCACATATCTCTTTGGAGCTTGACGGCATTTCAAAGCAACTTGCAATGATACTTAATGATGAGCAAGATTATGCCACCAGCGAAAAATCAGCAAGGTTTACAAAAATGGAACTGCCGAGTGAACAGCAGAAACTGTTTGATAAATGGGATAAAATACTGAAAAAAGAGATAAATGGAGCTTATTCTGATGCACCGTTTGTTCAAAACAAAATTCAGAAGCTTTCTCAGGAAAACGCAAGGTACACTTCATCTTATTTCAATCCCAGCACCACAATGATACACACTTTTTCTTATCGTCAGCTCAACATCCTTTGCGGACTTATGGAAAAGTTTATTGCTCAGCCTCCCGTAAAAGGCATCGTTTATGACAATCTTAAGAGTGAAATGCAAGAATTTGTTGGTCAAATACAAAATTTGGGGCTATACAAACCCGCCCTTGCTGAGGCTACACACGGCCGAAGACTAAAGTTTTTCAGCCCGCACAAATATGAACCTATGTTCAGTGATGTATACCAAACCAACTACTATGGCAGCATCGCCCAACTTGCGCAGGCACACCGACACCGCACAAATCAATTCGGCACCTACACCGGCTACTTTGACGGTGACGTAAAAACACATAACCCGCGCTTCTTTGTACCTCCCGTTCTTCGAGGAGACAAATCTTTGACAATGGAATGGAACGAAGATCTTCTCGGGCAGTTTAAGGAGGGAGACATACCTCAAGGTACACTCCTTAGCATTAACGAAAGCGGCGTTCTGGATGATTTTATAAACAGCAAATGCAGAGAACGGCTTTGTTCACAGGCGCAGCAGGAAATAAGCATGCAGACCTTTGACACTGCACAACGCTATTATGACACCCTTGTTGAAACCGGCCACCCGCGGGCATATGAGCTTAAACCTGTGCTTAAAGGCGCCGGATGCCGCAGCGGTATTCGCGAATGCACCACCCCATGTGGATTTCAAGAAGGCATAAATATGACAAGAATGGTCTAATAAAAACAAAAAACGGCTGAATTCAGTCGTTTTTATTATTCTTTTCTGCAAAAATCACATTCTAAATTAAACTACCCGCATACAATTAATTCGCCTCAAAACCCACCTTGTCAAACTTAAATATTATAGGACAAATGCCAACAGCCTGCATTCCGCCAAATCCTTTGCTGTTGTCGCGGTGCGCGTGGTGTATGTATACAATATTCATAAGCTCCCTTAATTTTTAGTATATCACAAAAAGCTATCCGGGGTCAAATTGATAAAAACAGGCTAAAACCCTAAAGCGCACAATAGTTTGACTTTTGTCCATATTTTAAAGTATAATTATTATAGCAATGCAACAAGTGCACATATGCGCACTTGTAGGGGGATAAAATGAAACCGGACTTAGAAAAGCTTGAAGCAGAATTTATGCAGATTTATCAGCAAAACATAAAACGCGAAGGCGGCGACAAACTTTTGGAGTGGATAAAAAACTCAGACTTCTTTGTGGCACCCGCCTCCACAAAATTTCACTCAGCTTTCAGAGGCGGACTTCTCTTTCATACTCTCAATGCGTACAAACGGTTTAAAAAACTCATTGTTGATGAATATGGTGAAAAACATCAAAAAAATGTCAGCGACGAAAGCGTTGCCGTGATTGCGCTTTTGCATGATATTTGCAAAATCGATTTTTATAAAGAAGAAATGAGAAACGTCAAAATCGACGGCGTGTGGGAGCAGCAGCCCTACTATACCGTTGACGACGGCCTTCCTTATGGGCATGGCGAAAAATCGGTGTATATCGCCTCTGCCTTTATTAAACTCTCACGTGAAGAAGCCATGGCCATAAATTGGCACATGGGAGGCTTTGACACCAGAGTTGTAGGCGGCAGTTACGCCATGAGCACAGCGTTTTATAAATTTCCAATTGCCGCACTCTTTCACATAGCCGACATTCAGGCAACCTACCTCGACGAAACCGCCGACTAAAAAATCTCCGCCGCTTGCTCTTCATCAAAAAATTTTTATATTAAACTCAATTAAAAGCCGACACATAAACTTAAGTGTTGGTTTTTTTATTGAGTTTTATAATAAGGCGACAATGAAAGCAATTTAATTTTTGAGCACATAAAAAGCAGAAATAATCAATTGAGAATATGCAAAAATCTGGCAGTTTCAAAAACATAGGTGCTAAGTCGCCTGTTTTTACTGTCAAAATCATGGGCGGTTATAAAGATGCCGTCAAAGGTATTATCAGCAATATTAGTCACAAACAGTGAATGATAAAACCTTGTGCCGTCACCCAGCTGCACAACGTCACCCTCTTCAATTTGGTTTATATCAACCTCTTTTGCCCTTACACCCCTAAGCGAAGTGTTTTCTGTGGCAAAATTATAAAACTCATTTACTCCCGACCATGCCGGAGCCCTTGAGTTCAGGTTTACATAATACCAACCCAGAGGAGTAAAATCCATCTCAATACCTCCGGCATGAAGTGCCTGACTCACAAAATTGGTGCAGTCTCCGCCCATTTTGGTGAAATCAGAATATATGCTGTTACGGCCATCTGCCCATTTAAGAGCATATTCTATGGCTTTCGTTCGGTTATACATATTATCATATATGCAAGTGTTTCCACGTTTGCAACCTGAAAGCGCAGATTTGAGTCCCCCATTTACAATGCTTGTGATATGTGATATAATACGGATATAAAAATCTGTAAGGAGAAAGACTGTGATATACAAAATTAAAATAGAAGCCTATGACAACAATCATACATACATATTACCTGTAATCATAAAAACCCTTGAAATAAAAGATGCCGCAAAAAGACTTAGCGGTTTTATTAACGAATCGGATGCCCCCTATGCATATAACAATTTATATAAAAGTTTATACACAATCAGCGACACAACACAAAAAAACAACAAAGAAACTGCACCCGCACCAAATAATATCTCTGCAAATATCAGAACCATCCTTGATGCCATGCAAGATGTGCCACAAGACATAAAAGGACTGCTTTTTGAAGGTATCCGTTTTGGACAGATTATTTCAAGCAACCCGTTATCTCCTACCCCTGAAATTGTTGAACAAATGATGGGCCACCCTGCTCCAAGCTACAGAGAATACTTTACATCCACATACAACTCACTTCCGTTAAAAACCCAAATAGAAGACTTTAATATCTCCCGTAATGAATATATAACTGAACTTGTTCAAAACGACACCCCCGCCCCGACAAACACCTTTGCACCTTCTCAATTGCATGGTACTTAAAAGCCTTTTCCCCCTCTTGACTTTGTCAGAACTTTATATTATACTGTTATCATTAAAGGAGTGTATTACTATGTGTCCAAATATTTTAGCAAACAAGATAAAGGCAACTGCCGCTGAATAGAAGAATGTTCTCCTTTTGTTTTTGTATTTAAACACGGAGGGCTTCTTCCGTGTTTTTTGTTGCCATTTTTTAAAAGGCAAAATACAAATCAAAGGAGAATTTTTATGTTTTTTAAACGTTACAAAAATTTACGGCAAATGAAGCCGTATTTCAAAAAATATATGCCTCTTACCATCTCACTGCTTATTGTTGCCGTGATTGCAAGCTCGCTCGGCATGGTGATAGCTTATTTTATGAGTGAGCAGCTGGTCGGCATAACAAATCAAAATATAAACCAAATGGTTAAGTTTACCATTTTGATTATGGCCGCTGTGCTTATTCACCACATTTGCTGGTTTTTGTGGAGCCGCTTTGGAGCGGTGCTATCAAACTATGTAGCCAACGATATACGCCGAAATCTCATATCCAAAACACTAGGCACAAAGTTTCAAACCATAAAAGAAAATCCGAGCGGATACTATATTGAGCGCCTGAACGACGACACCAACGAGGTGAGCTCGTTTCTAACCAATGTTGCCAGCACCATGGTGGATGTTCTCACAAATTGCAGCTTTCTGTTGCTTATCTATTTTCTCAATTGGCAGTGTGGCCTGTTTTTCACTGTTGGTGCTTCTCTGCTCTTTGTCGTTGATGCCATAAAAGTCAAAAAGGACCTTAAGCACCTGCAAGGCGTCAAAAAAACCACCGAACAGTCAAATTCCAAATTTAACGAACTTATTCGCGGAATCAAAGATGTAAAAGGCCTGGGTCTAAAAAGTGAAGTAATTAGTGTCAATAATACAATCCACTCTCGTTTGGCTAAGCAAAATGTTGCCCGTGTTCACACCTTTGAGTTCTTAAGCCGCGTCAAGACCTTTTTGCAGTGGACTATTGACGCCTGCCTTGTTCTTCTCTGCGCTTTTTGGCTGTTCCCTACCGGACAAATCACCGTTGTTGTTTTGCTTATTATTCTAAACTACAAAAGCCTCATGTATGACACTGTAGGTTTCTTTTCAAAAATTAAATCATATTATGTGCAGGGCGACTATCAAGCCGGAAGAATTTTAGAGGTAATAAACACTAAAGACGCCGAACAATTTGGTTCTGAAGCCATATCCCTTCTTCCTGCGGGCATAACAGTTAAAAACCTTTCATTCGGTTATGGCGACCAATTGGTTCTGAATAATATCTCGTTTAAAATTGCTCCCAATTCCTGCTCGGTATTTGTAGGTTCAAGCGGAAGTGGCAAAAGCACACTTTTTGGTTTGCTCTCAAAACTTTTAGATACCAAGGATGGAAAAATCTTTTTTAATGGCCTTGATATAAACTCATTTGACGAACAAAGCTTCCGCTCAGCCCTCTGCATCATAAATCAGGAACCGTTTATCTTTAATGCAACAGTTGAAGAAAATATAAGAATTGTTAAACCTTCGGCCAGCCGTGATGAAGTTGTTAAAGCTTGTAATAGCGCAAACATTCATGATGAGATTTTAGGCTTTTCTGAAGGCTATAACACCCAACTTTGTGAAAACGGAGCCAATTTAAGCGGCGGACAAAAGCAGCGTATTGCAATCGCAAGAACTATTTTAAAGGATACCCCTGTCATTCTTTTTGACGAACCAACCTCAGCGCTAGATAAAGAAAACCAAACCCTTTTCTTTCAAGTACTTGCCAAGCTAAAAAAATCAAAAACTATTCTCGTCATCGCTCACAAGCTTAACTCCTATGAGGTTTTTGACAATATCTTTACCCTTAAAGACGGTAAAATCAAATGAAAAAACGGCATATGCCGATTTTTTCATTTTGTTTGTATTTACAATTCTAAATAAAGAGAAGAAAGTATATATGCCTTATTAATGCTACCCAAATTCTTTATCGGACAAATTTTCAATGGCTGGGGTAGCAGGATTTGAACCTACGAATGCAAGAGTCAAAGTCTTGTGCCTTACCACTTGGCTATACCCCATTGTGTGTGATAATACTGTAACACAACATTGGCCCATTGTCAATAACTTTAGACCGTTTTTTGTTGACAGTTCAGCAAACTTATGGTATAGTATTGACACGCTTAATTTTTATTTAAACCTTATAATTCTGCGGGTGTAGCTCAGTGGTAGAGCCCCAGCCTTCCAAGCTGGTTGCGAGGGTCCGATTCCCTTCACCCGCTCCATGTTGTTCAAAATCGGAATGGTCAATTCCATCAAATTCGCTCACTATCTCTTCAATAGTGAGTTTTTTTGTTATCTCTGCCTTTAATGTTAAATACGATTATGATTTTGTCGTTGTAGAGAATAATTTTACAAACAAAGCAATCTATAAGTCGTTCTCTAAAATCGGGGTCGTTTATGTCGCCACTGACAAAACTTTCAAGCCAAAATAAAATCATATCTTCGGTTAGGGTTATTGGGATATTTAACTTTTCTTCGGCAATTTCAAATTGTAGTTCTGCTTTTCTGCTTTCGTATTCTAAAATCTTATCTTTCGTGGTGTCGCTTTTAATTCCGCTTGCAACCATTTCAATTAGATTATCAAGTTTACTCGCAACCGCTTTTAATTCTCGTTCTAAATTATCAAGTTTGGTATGATCGTTTAATTCGTTGTTCTTCGCCACTATGTCTTTCGCAATTTGATTTATTGTTTTGGGTATTAAAACTTTTTCAACAATTATTTTAATTACTAAATCTTCAAGGACCTGTTTTGTGATTTGGGTTTTCTCACATTCACCTTTGCCGTCTTTCTTCTTGCCACATTTATACCACAGGCGTTTGTTATCATAGGGAACAACTTGATGAAATAATATCTTCAAGTGAGATTAAAGCATATGCCTACATCTTACACGATAAAGACAAACAAGAAAATAGTGAGGAACTTAAAAAACCTCATTATCACTTTTTAATTCAATTTCAAAGAACGCAAAGGGGCTCTTGGTTTAAGAGATTTTCAACGGACGATATGGGCATTATATTCCCTAAACCCAGTTATGACCCACAAGCCGCATTTGATTATTTGATACACGATACACCAAATGCCAAAAAACAGGATAAATATCTATACCCTATAAGCGAGCGAATAAGCACTATTGATGATTTAACAAGCGAGGAAAAAATTGACGAGAACGCCGAACTTTATATTGACCTTATGGACTTACTTAATGGGCAAATAACTTGGCACGATTTAATTAAGAAAAAGCCAAAACGAATACATATGATTTCTAACATAAGCCGAGCATATGACCTACTATTTTACGAAACCTATGGCAGACGATATTTTGATATAGGCAATCAATTAAAGCCACAAAAGCACGAACAGCCAAAACCAACGCAACAAAAACCCTTGCCTCCTAAATTAATTCCCATAACCGACCCAAAAGAACTTGATGATGATATGCCTTTTTGACAAACGACATAAAATTACATTTTTATGTTGACAAAAGTGTATTTTATGTTTGACTTTAATTATTTATGTGATATAATGTTTCTATCAAAGAGGAGTATTAAAATGAAACGCTTAATTGAAACAAAACTACAAAATTGGAAAAATGAGAAGAACAGAAAGCCGCTTATATTGGACGGTGCAAGACAAATCGGTAAAACACATTCTATGATAGAATTTGGCAGAGAGCACTATACCAATTATGTTTATTTCAATTTTGAAGGAAACGATAAATTACAAAATATATTTGAAGGCGATTTGGACGCTTTAAGAATATTAAGGGAGTTGATTGCTACTTCGGGCAAAACTATAAGTAAGGATTCAACTCTAATTATTTTTGATGAAATTCAAGATTGTCCAAGAGCAATTACAAGTTTAAAATATTTTTGCGAAAACGAACCAGAATATCATATCATTTGTGCTGGAAGTTTACTTGGCGTAGCACTAAACAGACAAGATAATAAGAGCGGAAAGACTTTTTCATATCCCGTCGGGAAAGTTGACCATTTGAAAATGTTTCCTATGAACTTTCAAGAGTTTTTATGGGCAATAGGTTTTGATAAACTTGCCGATGAAATAAAAAATCATTACACTAATTTCACCCCGATGAATGAAGCCTTACACAGTAAGGCATTAGAATTATTTAAAACCTACTTAGTTGTCGGCGGTATGCCAGCAAGTGTTTTGGAATATATAGACAGAAAAGATTTTGATTTAGTTAAAAGCAAACAAATTAAAATATATAGCGACTACACAACGGATATGGTTAAGTATTCAAGTAGAATTGAAGCGAACCGCCACCAAGCGGTTTATAACAGTTTGCCTTCACAACTTTTAAAAGAAAATCAAAAATTTCAATACGCAATTGTTAAAAGCGGAGCAAGAGCAAAAGATTACGAAGATTCTGTTCTTTGGCTGCAAAAAGCCGGTATTGCGTTGTTTAGTTATTTAGTTCCTGTAAAAAATGCAATGAAACTCCCATTGGAAGCATATAAAGATAATTTTAGTTTTAAAGTATTTTTAAGTGATGTTGGGCTTTTGTCTTCAAAATTAACCGCCACACCGGAAATGATATTAACAGACATCAACTTGGCAGGCGAAGTTAAGGGTGCTATAACAGAAAATTACTTAGCACAAGAGTTAACGGCAAATGAACATAACCTTTATTATTGGGAATCTTCCGGCATTGCAGAAGTTGATTTCATTTTACAATTAAAAAGTGATTTTATTCCACTTGAATGCAAATCTGCGGAGAATACTCGCTCACGAAGTCTTACAAAGTTTGTAGAACAGTTTAAACCTGTATATTCAATAAGGGTTTCAACAAAAAACTTCGGCTTTGAAAACAACATTAAGAGCGTTCCGCTTTATGCTGTTTGGTGTATTAGGTAATTAAAAAGGAAACAGACAGATGAAAAAAACACCCGAACAAATCAGTAAAAATATGCGAATGGTTAAAAATAAAGATTCCGAAATAGAACTGCTTCTGCGTACGGAACTGAGAAAAAGAAATATAAGATACAGAAAGAATGCGACGGATGTTACAGGTAAGCCGGATATTGTTTTTAAAGGGAAGAAAATTGCGGTGTTTTGCGATAGTGAATTTTGGCACGGGTATGATTGGGAGAACAAAAAACTTGAAATCAAGTCAAATCAAGATTTTTGGATTCCGAAAATAGAGAGAACAATTCAAAGAGACCAAGAAGTAAATGATTTATTGAAGAAAGACGGCTGGACGGTAATAAGATTTTGGGGATACGAGATAAAGAAAAATGTGGCAAGTTGCGTAGATAAAATAGAAGCTGCCTTTAAGGAGGTTGAGAATGACTTATAAAACCATTGATTTGTGTGCCGGAATCGGCGGTATGAGGCGAGGATATGAATTAGCCGGAAATTTTGTAAATGTTCTGTCTGCCGAAAATGATTTAACGGCTTGCAAAATTTATAAGCACTTATTTGGGGATGACCCTTACAACGATATAACGAAAACCGAGTTTAAAGATAAAGTTAAAAAAATTGATTATGACATTCTGTTAGCTGGGTTCCCTTGTCAGGCATTTAGTCGTGCCGGTAAACAAAAAGGGTTTGAAGATGAAGAAAGAGGCATTATTTTTCATCATATTGAAGAAATCATTAGAGATACCAAGCCAAAAGCTTTTCTCTTGGAAAATGTTGACCATTTACTTACACACGATGACGGTAATACCATTGCACATATATTAAATACTCTTACAAAAGATTTAAAATACAAAATTATAGGAGTATCGGAAACCGAGAATAAAAAAATGGTATACTCTGCGAAAACACTTGTGCGGAATTCTAAAAACTTTGGTGTTCCTCAAAACCGTCCACGAATTTATCTTATGGGTTTTAGAAACGATATAGCCAAAAACTTCGGTAATTCAAACTTTGAATTACCGTTAAAATCCGAGTTCACTGTTTATAACAGCCTAACAGATGTTTTGTATACCGATGTTAAGGATAGGTATTTTATGTCTTCCGGCTATTTAGAAACATTGGAAAAACATAAAGCAAGACAAAAATTAAACGGAAACGGATATGGTTATAGAATTGTAAATTCAAAAGAAATTGAGAGACCGATTGCAAATACCCTTCTCGCCACAGGTGGCTCCGGAAAAGAAAGAAACTTAATATACGATGAAAAAAAAGGAGTTGCGGGGAAAATAATTCAAGGTAAACACACACCTTTGAACAGTAAACATATCCGAGTAATGACTCCGGAAGAATGGGGAAAACTTCAAGGATTTATCAATTATGCATTTATAACAAACGATAAGGATATGTTCGCCTTTCCGGATGGAATAAAAGATGCAGCCAAATATAAAGTTTTCGGAAATGCCGTTACAATACCTGTTATTGAAACATTGGCTAAATATATGAAAAGTATTTTAGATATATATTGCACAGAGTAAAATTGTCTGTGCTTTTATTTTTATAATATGATGATGTATATCTTATACATATTAAAAATATATTGACAATATATAAATTATATGATATACTCCCAATATAAAAGGAGTGATACTATGAAAGAAAAAGAAACAAAAAAAGACCGTTTCATACGAATAGCCGAAGGAAGAACAAATAAAATTTTGGAAATGCTTAGACTGTTAGGTAATTGTTCGGTAAAAACAAACTACGATTATACCGATGAAGATGTTAAGAAAATATTTATTGTTCTTGAAAGAGAATTACGAAATACAAAAAACAGATTTTTGGGCTCGGAAACGGGAGAAGAAAAATTTAGTTTAAGATAAAGGAGACAATATGGGAGGAAAAATTTGTTGGAATTTCCCTTTGCTGGGAACGGGAAACAAGCAAGGATATACAAATGCTGGAATAACTGTGTTTGAAGGAAGGGAACTTACAGATAATTTGGTTAGAGAAATATGTCAAAACTCTTTGGATGCCAAAAACGAACATACCGATGAGCCGGTAATCGTTGAATTTGAATTATTGAATGTGGAAAAAAGTAAATATGCTTTGTTTAAAGAGTTTGAGGACAGGATAAAAGGATGTGAAGAATTTTGGAAAGACCGTACCGATGACAAAAATCTCAGAGATTTTTTAGCAAGAGTTAAAGTTTCACTAAGTCAGACTACTATCCCTTTTATGATAATGCGTGATTTTAATACAAAAGGCTTAATCGGTGTAAAATCACAGGATGAAAAGTCTGTTTGGGAAGGTCTTGCTAATATGGACGGAATTTCGGTTGATAAAGGAGACAACGGCGGAGGAAGTTTCGGTATCGGGAAAAACGCACCTTTCGCCTATTCATCTCTCAGTATGGTTTTTTACAATACATATGCGGAAGACGGAGGAAAAGCATTTCAAGGTGTTGCACGGGCTGCGACATTATATGATGAACAAAGAAATCCAACGCAAGGGATAGGAAAATACTTATATATCAGTGATGACAAGAAAGAGTGGCATCCGATTTTCCCAGACGATAAGTGTGATTTTCGTGATTTGTTTCCGCGTGAAAAAATAGGAACGGATATAATTGTAGTCGGTTTTAAGATAGACGAAGAGAATGATTGGAAAGATAAATTTGTAAAAGCACTTCTAAACAATTTTACTTTGGCTTTTATTAAAAATAAACTGAAAGTTCGTATTATTGATAACGGAAAACCAGTATCTGAGATTTCAAATAATACGATAGAAAATATGTTAACGGAAAAATATAAAACAGATGCCGAAGTTGTCTTTGCCCGTGAAGCGTATATGACACTGACTGCTCCAACCGAAAAAAGAACAATAAAAATTTTAGAAGAAAATGATGTAACCGTATACATTAAATTTGATGATAAGTTTTCAAATTATAAAGTTCATTATCGTGAAACGGGAATGAGGATAGACGCAATATTAATAAGGAGTTTATTGCGTTGTTTTATTGTTGTTGAAGTAAATAAATCAAAGAACAACGGACTCAGTAAATTATTAAGGGATTCGGAACCGCAAAGACATAATCAATGGGATTATAAACGAATCAAAGATAAGGAGCGAAGCTTGCAGTGCAAGAAAGCTCTTGATAATATAAAGAAAGAAATTCAAACTATTATTGATGAATACAATAGGATAACAATATCCGAGAGTCTGGACGGAGATATAGGTGAATATTTACCAAACGCCGCCGATGTATCTACCAATAGGATAAACGGCGATGACGAATTTAACTCTGATTTAAAAATTAAAGACCACCCGAGAGATAAAAACGGACGAATTTTTATATGCAGCTCATTGCAAAAATCAAACAGTGCTCAGGGCGTAAAGAATAATGAGTCGGCAGTAAAAGACGGCAAGAAGCGACATAGACACCGAAAAAAGCGTTTGAAAGTGGTAACTCCGGGAACAGGTACAACAAAGGGCGTAACACTTGGGGATAGTAAATTGAAAATTACGACGCCCGATTTGACCGACCATCGAATTTATCAAATTAGAGAGAATCTTTACAAAGCTATTATAAGCTCATCTACGGATTATGAAAATATTTATATTCGTTGCCAAGCTGCACGAGATGATTTACGACAAGAGCCTCTTGTTATTCTTGCCTATACATACAACAAGAATAAGACAATTGTCAAAGCTAATAAAATAGGTCCTATAACTTTGAAAGCCAACACACTTAACGAAGTGTTTATTGAGTTTGACACAAAGGAATCGTTGGCAATTGAAACAATAATTACAAAGGAGGTTGAAAATGGCTAGAAATGCTATTGAATTTCCGCATCCTGTGTTAAACGAATATTTAAAAGATTATGTTGATTGCGGTTTTTCTATCGCAATAACAGATTGTACAGACAACACTGGAAATATTGAAATCGGTGTAAAATATGAATTGTCGTGTGTAGGTTTAGAGGAATTGATTAAAGACGGTAAAGCCGAAGTGGTTTTGAGAGTAATCAGCGGAGCAACATTATTTAGAAAAGCATATATTTTCGGACAAAAGCAAGAAATAATCGTAAGCATAAACAAAAAAGAATTGTCTGGGAATATTGAAGTTTCGGCTTATATTGTTGCTAAAACAAATATTGATAATTTTCTTTTAAAAGAACATAACAACGCCTATTTCCACGAAAAAGCTTTTAAGATTAAAAAGAGCGATATTCTGGCAGATGTTCCTGGAATTTTCATTCCGTTGGAATCAGAGCTGGAAAAGCAGATATCATCAATTATAATAATTGACTTAGTAAAAGAAATCTCTAAGACTGAAATAAAATTTTCAAATAGTACAGACGATGATTCGGACGGATTGATACATATTCGTTTACCCGAAGCCGAATACACCGAATATCATACTATTCGCAGCAGATTTGCTAAGCTCGGTATCAAGCGATTTTTACAAAATGCTTTAATGCTTCCCGCAATAATTGAAGCTATAGATTTATTAAAGTATGAATTAACGGTAACCGATGAAGATACCGATAGAACCTCTTATAAGGGAACAGTTTGGGCAGATTCCATTCTTGCCAATTTAAAAAAACTTGAGATTGACTTGGAAGATAATAATATCCCCTCGTCTGTCAAGTTGGCGAACGAACTTCTTGGAAATGTTATAAAGGATTCTATACAAGACTTATCTTTAAAAATGAAAGAATGGTCAAATGTAACGGAAGAATCAAGAATAGGAGGTATTGACTAATGAACATACCGTACTTTACCAACAGTGCATATTCTAACTTAAAAGAAAACATAAAGGAAAATAAAGATAGGTATATTAAAAACGATGACTGGTTAAAAAAATATTTTATGGAAGTCGATATACAGGAATTTTATAAAACTTCATCGGTTTATGTAAATTTCCCTACACTTCTTACGGAAAACGGAAAATTATCCGATGCCGATAAGTGCTCACAGGATTTGACAAATGTAAAAATTCTGTACAGTGCCTTAAAAGACAAGATTTCGCCCCAGCAAGCAAGTAATTATTTAATGTGGACCGCAGTTGCACATATGGTTTATCCCGCCTATATTTTAGCAAGATGGCAAAAGGATTACGGAGAGATAAATTTTGAAGAAAGGTTTTTTGCGACAAGAGGAAGACAATCTTTAATTTATTATAATGCAATTTCACGCTTATGGTGGTGCGGGTATATAAGTTACGATGAAGAATGTAAAAATACAAATCCGTTTCACTTAACCGAAGTTTTGTTTACCGCACAAGAGTTTTGCAAAGATTTTACGGATACAGCTTACAGTATGAACAAAACTATTGCCAGAGGTGTATTGCGTGCCGTAAAGGGAGTAAAAGAAAAAATCGGTGAGAAAAGTATCTCGGATTGTTTCAGAGACTTCAATAAATACTTTAACCGTTATGGTGCGGTTACGGTATTAGATTATCTTTCCGAAGAAGAAGTTACGGAATTAACAAAAAAGTATATGTTGGAATGGTTCAAAAATCATTAACTCTCGGCTTTTGTTTGCAATTTTATGGCTATTGCTATATAATGTTTTCTAACTAGGGGTGCGGATATTAACCCATTTGGTGCTCCATTAGGTTCAAAATAGAACTGTGAAAGTTCTTCAAATTCACTCACTATTTTTTGGGTAGTGAGTTTTTTTGTTATCTCTGCCTTCTATATTTAACACAATCTTGCAAAATCAAGAAGTGTGCCGCAATTTCAAATGAAAATAATCAAAATATCAATTGTCTAAAATTATTACATATAACCTCAGTAATAAGCGTTCAGTAAGTGAAGAATAACACAGCTTATTATCCTTTATTGATACTAAAACCCAGCATATGACCATAAGTCATATGCTGGGTTTTACTTATCTTTACTTATATCTAGTTATATTTTAATTACATATTAGACTACAACTACCCTACTCGAAACGGGCGGAGTGAATGCCCATGAGGTAAATAAATTTGTTGTAGTAGTATTACCTGAACCTATCTGACCGTCACCGTTCCATCCTGAACCATAAACTAGTGTCCCTCTAACTAGTACAAACGCAGTATCTAGGGCAATTGATGTATACGTTGCATCAGTTATATATGTAGGAGAATTTATTGGCGGTAATCGTACTTGATAAGGTTCAGTATGATTAGTAGAATTGCCCGAACCATGTTTACCATAGTCATTATTACCAAACATATACACTTTACCATCTGTGGTTAGCACGGTTGTAGAATGGTAAATAGTCTCTACATATGCACCATTTGTAATACCTATTGCTTGCGGTGTTGTTTTATTTGATGTACTGCCGCCAATAGTTCCCAGTCTGCCAGCGTCACCATTTCCCCAAGTATAAACCTGACCGCTATTATCTATTGCCACCATATAATAGTAGCCTACGGCTATCTGTTTTATGTTTGATAAACTATCTAAAAGCACCGGTGTTGATTGGTTTGTAGTATTACCCAATCCTAAACCACCATAACTACCATCTCCCCACACATAAACAGCACCATCATTAGTTACAGCGGCACCGCTAAAGCGACCCAAATTTAATTGTTTAATATTAATGCCATTAAGTCCGGTTAAAAGAGTAGGTGTATTTTGAGTTCCACTATTTGAACCCAACCCCAGTCTATGATTAGATTTGTCACCCCAAACATAAACCCTTCCTTGGTTGGTTACAGCACCTGCACTATAATAACCTGCAGATATAGTAATAAACTTTTCATTTGCTTCCAAGGTTGGCATAGTAGCCAGCACCGGTGAAGTTTGTCTTGAAGTTGAACCATTGCCAAGTTGATAATTGCCGCCAAGACCCCATACATATATTAAACCTTCATCGGTCAGTGCATATGAACCATCCGAATAGCTCGTAGCAATGTCAACAATTTTCTTGCCACTAAGCGCTCCGCCTACAACTTTAGGTGTTAAAACACGAGTTGTTGTTCCGTCCCCCTGTTGACCATCAATATTATATCCCCAAGAATAAACAGTTCCGTCACTGGTTAATGCTAAAGTGTGATATCTGCCGCTCATCATTTTCACAAAATTCCAGACTATTATTTTGAAAGTAACGGGCTCGGCCAGAATGCCGTAATTGCTTACATTGAAAGTAATCTCATAGGTGCCCGCAACAGTTGGGTCGAAGGCGGGTGAAGAGGTGTAAGTAATACTGCCTGTCAGATTATTGCCTTTATTATCAGCTGCTGTAACACCGCTAAATATATTTCTAGTGCTATCTACCCCCACCAGAATCCCCGCCATGTTATTAGCTAAGGCTGCATTTAAACCCGTATAATAATCTTCTTGCACAAAATATCTGTTAAATTTGGTGCCTGATATATTAATAACCGGCACATCTTCTTGCCATTGAGCATACAGAATCAAATCTCCAAAACTCCCCGTAGTTAAAACCGTTATTAAATTTCCACCGATTGCCGCATCAAACCATCCGTCAAAAAGGTAGCCGTTTCTATCGCCGGGATCAACAAATGTTATAGTGCTACTTAATACGGTGTATTTGGTTGGGTTGGTATTACTTACACCATTCAAACCTTCATACGTTATTGTATATTGATTAACTATCCAACTGGAATCTAATATAATATTCTCCGCCGGCATGCTAAGAGACGAAACAGCATTACCATTATAAAACCAAGCATCAAAGGTATATCCTGAATGCAGCAAGTCCGGTAAATCTACATCTTCGTCATACTTGTAGGTTACAGTATTATTGCCAATACCATGAGGATCCTGATATGTAGCGATATATGAATTACGATTATAATACACTCTTAATTCATTATTATCATTAAAAACTAATGTTTTTGAAATAAGGCTGCTTGAATGCGATAAATTTAATGTAAAACCCTGCATTAAATTTGTAGAAGCAGTAATGGTCTCTCCCACTCGCCCAGAACCTGTAACGGTTGAAGTGACCTCATAAGTACCATTAAGACTCTCAGTATAATAGTCTATATTATAATCTACACGAGTTTCCTCTATGGTTATTGTATCTGAAATTTGTACATTTTGACTTCCGGCAGCAAAAACAGAAACAGAGGCATAACAAGCCATTCCAAAAGCAACTATTAAAACAAGTATTGATAGTTTAAATAAGTGTTTCACAATAATCTCCCTACAGATTTTATAATTTTTACTACCAAATATCCAAACCAACCATATTAAATCGGCTAGATTTTTTCACGTTCATCAGATTTCTTCTTACGCTTATTTTCTCTTAACTCTACACCAACAATTATAACTGTGTAAATATCAAATCCCATAATCAATGTAGCCGGAAGGGTTACCACCACCATTGTGCCAATAGGAGAGAAGATAAAACTAAGGAAATTCTCGGCTGTTCTGCTTATGTCTACATGGCGGCCAATAACATAATTCTCGTATATCGGAAAGGGGTCCTCTGCCGCGTTGTTTGTGCCCTTAGTTATAAACCAACGCTGCCCATTAACATCTGTTATAATCTCCTTAATCTCGTGAAAAATAATTTTTGTACCCCTTGGGGCCTCCTGAAGAGGTTTATGTGTAGGCGAAACATCCCCCGGCGCAGATGCACCTGCTGTTACAAAATATCTGAATGCAATATAATCGCCAACTTCTAAACTATCAAAAGAAACCTGCCGAATAAGCGCATGAGAACCCACTTCAAAACCAGCATCAACCATACTTCCTGATGCAATTTGCACAATAACGAGACCAAAAACAGCAGGCAGACCCGTCTTTTTGTTAGAAATATACATTGATAGCGCCGCAGATAAAATAAATACAATTATAATCCAAGTAAGAATATTGATAGCAAAATAAAGCCATTGCCAAATTTTATTTTTTCTAGCCTTTAAATCTATAGTAATTCCTTGTTCAATAGCCTCTTTATTTTCAACAATTATCGGTTCTTTCCGCACTTTTTTATTGGGAACCTTTGTCTCCATCTCCTTCCTTTTGTTGCTCACAAATTTAAACGCAACAACATTTTATCAACTAAATTTAACTCTGTATACCTCTTAAACAAATAAACCACAAACCTATTTGTGGTTTATGATTTATAGGTTTATACTTTTTAAGCTAACGATATATTTACTGTCAATGTAAATGGGTCCGTTGCCACATCTACCAAACTAGCAAGCGCAGTATTAAGTCTTATAACCACATATACTTGTGCCGTACCGTTTGTTGCAGCAAGTGTTCCTCCAAGTAGAGAGGAAGTTCCTATTGCAGTGTCATCTGCATAAACATACTCAAGCTGGCTACCTAATGCAAGATTGTTAATAGCAATTGCATAATCCGCACTTGTTGTTCCATGATTCACTAAGTCTATTTTATAAGCATAATATGTGTACTGATGTGCTAGCGAAAATACCGGAGTAAGCCCACTTCCCGTTGCACTACCGGTAGTGTTGTCATACGCAAGATGAGCTAATTCGGTATAACCTGCAGCTTCTATTTTGGTATAATCTGCACCTGTGTCACCTAGCAAAACTCCATCAGCCTGCCCATGTTTTGCCGAGACTGTTACATCTACCCTTGCCTGACCCGCAGTTGTTATGGTAATTGAGTCCGAAACTGTAACATTTTGTGTTGCGGCGGCAAACACCGAAACTACAACGATTAATAAGCATGCCATTATACTTACAATTGAAGCCACTAATTTTACTTTTAAATTTTTTGTTTTTTCCATGATAATTTTTTCTCCTATGTTGTTTAGTATAACATAAAAATCTAAAAACAATCAAGTATTTAACCATAATTTAATTAAAAATCTAAATTAATATCAGGATTAACCCCCGTTCCAAATACCCAATACTGACATTTTTTATTGCAAACTATTTGGGATGGAAAAATAATCCCAAATTTTGGAAAAATTTTTTTGCATAATATTTTTGATGCAGCACATAATAACCTCAGTAAGGCAAATATAATTCCTTACTTCTCAAAACCACAGGCTTCGTGCCTGTGGTTTTTGATTTTATTGCGG
The DNA here is from genome assembly GCA_031260975.1 of Christensenellaceae bacterium. Classification (NCBI taxonomy): domain Bacteria; kingdom Bacillati; phylum Bacillota; class Clostridia; order Christensenellales; family Christensenellaceae; species Christensenellaceae bacterium. Next base: position 170,022 of record JAISKJ010000003.1, on the reverse strand, counting down.
AGGTATCACACAAAAAATAACCCAACTTTTTCAAGTCGGGTTATCCACAAAAAGACTCGGAAGTTTATTTTATATTTAAGTTTTTTAATCTTGGTTTGTCGGTTTTTCTTTGGCAGCTTCAGCACTTGCACTGTACGCCTCGCCTTCTTCGGGCTGCGACCTTGTCTCAGTCTTAGCAACTTCGGGCTGTGCGATTTCAGGCTGAGCCGCCCCCTGCTGAAACGTTGCTGAACCTTGTGCGGTTTTTGAGGCTTTAACTTTTGTTAATATCACCAGCCCCACAGCCACAAACGCAAATACTAATGTGAATATCAAGTCGGAGGTAAGTGCGCTCTGAACCTCCGGCACATGGAGAACCTCGCCAAGTATAACATCATATTGAGCAGCAATTATAACTAGGCCCAAAAACATGCCTGACACTGCACCTACAATTGTAAGTATACTTGCTATAATTACAGGATACCACGAATTGTCTGTCGGATTGAGTTTCATATAAACTCCATAAAAACCAAAAGCAACCAAAATCATAGCAATACCCGGAATAAGCCCCACAAAAGCATAAAGCACTACATAAAGAGCTATGCCCGCAAGTCCTGTCAAAATACCAAGCAGCGTTCCGCTAAGTTTCTTACTCATAAAATCCTCCCAATTTATAAAGAATACTTTAATAGTATATCATAAAACCTAAGAAAAATAAACCAAAAACTATAATTTAAAGATTATTTTTAATTTTGGCAAAAACTTCATCTAAACTAAATCCCATAACACGTGCCACATCTTCGGCACTGCCGCTTTTGCCAAAATCGCTGAGCTTTATCACTCTAGCCGGCGAAGTATATTTATACCATATGTTGTCGCTGCCGGCTTCAAGTGTAAATACCTTGCCGCAAAGTATCTTTTTCTTATACTCTTCGGTTTGCATATCAAAAATTTCAAGGCAAGGCAAACTTACAACTTGAGCGGATACTTTTATCTCTTTCAATTTTTCTTGTATTTTAAGCGCAAGACCCACCTCACTGCCCGTGGCAGCCAAGGTTACTTTAGGGTTCTGGGCCTGCGAAATTATATACCCACCCTTTTTGACATCAGCATAATTGCTGTTTATAAGCTCCAATATCTGACGGGAGGTCAAAATCGCAGCGGGGCTTTTTTCATTCAATGCAAATTCAAAAGCGTATAGCAGCTCCTCAAAATTACATGGCCTAAACAAAAACATATTGGGCATAGCACGAAGCGTTGCAATCTGCTCAATTGGCTGATGCGTAGGGCCGTCCTCACCCACTGCTATGCTATCGTGAGAAAACAAATAAATCACCGGAAGTTTCATCAGTGCTGCCATACGAATGGCCGGGGTCATATAATTTTCAAACACAAAAAAGGTAGAACAAAACACATTCATATGGCCATATGCGCATATGCCGTTGCAAACTGCCCCCATGGCGTGTTCTCTTATGCCAAAATGTATGTTTTGTCTACCATAAGCTTCGGGCGCAATAAACCCTCCTGCTTTAATCTGCGCTTTGGTAGAGGCCACAAGATCGGCACAGCCTCCGATTAAGTTGGGCACAACTTTGTCAATTCTGTCAAGCGCAATTCCGCTAAAGTCCCTTGTCGAATAAGCCTTTGATGTTATTTCCTTATCAATAAGTCCGCTTAAATCAACTTCCTTTGTGTTAAGGGCTTTATACTCATCGGGATACTCTTTTTTATACCTTTCAAGTTTTTTCTGCCAGACCTCATACTCTTTCAGTTTGGGTCTCATCAGGTTTTCAACATATTTTTCAACATCTTTAGGCAACGTAAAATCTGGCTCGTTATAACCAAGTCTACTCTTTACAAAATCTACCTGCCCCGCCGTAAACGGCGTGCCGTGAGATTTTTCATTGTCTTCAAGTTCACTACCAAAACCGATATATGTTTCTATTATAATAACACTTGGCTTGTCACTCTTTTTGGCTTCTAAAATCATTCGGTCTATATCTGACACCTTGCTTAAGTGAGGCAACTCAAAAACAGAAAAGCCGCATGCTTCAAACTTCTTTTTAGTGTCCTCGGTGTTGGTTATGTTAAGCTTGCCGTCAATAGTTTTGTTGTTTTGGTCATACAACATAATAAGTTTGTTAAGTCTAAGGTTTCCGGCAAGCGAAATCGCTTCAAGTGCTACGCCCTCCATAAGACAGCCGTCACCTAAAAAACAATAGGTGTAGTTATTAAATATATCCAGACCTGCTTTGTTATATTTTGAAGCCAAATGCCGCTCGGTTAGAGCCAAGCCCACAGCGTTAGCAACCCCCTGCCCGAGTGGGCCGGTGGTGATTTCAATGCCGTCTTTTATATCACGCTCAGGGTGCCCCGTGGTCTTGCTGCCAAGCTGTCTGAAATTTTTCAGGTCGTCAAAGCTATAGTTATATCCAAAAAGCTTAAGCACTGAATATATAATTGCGCTGGCGTGTCCCGCCGAAAATACAATACGATCTCTGCCGTCATAAGGGTCTTTGGGATTAAATTGCGCGTTTTTAAAAATTGAGAAAATAATATCCGCTGCCCCAAGACACACTCCGGGGTGACCTGACCGGGCATTTAAAATCATATTAAGCGAGTTTACCCTCAAAAAATCGGCACACTTTTTCTCCATATATCCTCCTATTGATTTCAAAACTTAAAAACATTATAAGTTGCCCGCTGTTTTATTATATCCGCTCGTTTCTGCATCAAAAATTTCTATACCCGTTTTTTCTATATGGTCGAGTCTATAATCAGAGTCAAGCTCGTTTGCTGTCAAAAACTTAACCTGCATTTTATCACCCGACATAAAGTCCTTGGCTATCTCTTCAACCGCAAAGTGGTCTCTTACTCTTTTAAGCAGCTGTTTGGCTTGACCTACATAATATTTGTTTTTTGTTTCGTTATAAATTATGTATATTCCCACTCCGCCCTTGTCGGCACTCTTTAAAATAGCTTCAAGGGGTTTCCATTCTTTCTGGTCAATCTGATTTCTTAGTTTGCCTTTCAGCTGTTCCTTGGTTTGCTTAAAGGTTTCAAGCTTAGTTTTCATCTCAGCTTTTTTTAAGTCCTTCAACCTTAGCTCTTCTTCCTGCTGCTCTTTTTGAGCCTGAACGAAAGCCGCCAGAGCTGCAATATTCTGTTCCTTAACCTCTACTTCCTTTGGCTTTTTTTCATCCTTCTTTTTATTTCTTAAAAACAGAAAAATTGCCAATGCTAAAAGCGCCAAACCTGCAACAATGCCTATAATAATAAATTCCATTTATTACTCCTTTGTTTTTGTTTGTCAGTTTGCAGCAATTAGCTTTTTTCCCACTTCTTTTTCAATCTTTTTAAGCATACTTTTTATATCCATTTTACCGGCATCAATAACCACATCACAGTCCTTTTTTGCACGCAAATCTCTCGCTCCAAATGCAAGTAGTCCCGTCTCTATTTCCAGCTTCTTTTTTTCATCCTTTTCTTTTGTAGCAAGTTTTCTAAGAGCCGCTTCCCCCACCGCCAGATAAACCATAAAACACCTGTTTTTAAGACATTTAAGATGCTCATCCTGCATAGCAAGGTCCAGGTTCACCGAAATAACCGTATCATAATAAGCTGCAACCTCAGTTATAGTCTTGGCCCGCAGCTCATTTAAATAATCAACTCCACACTTTTCAATAACTTCTTCAGGGTCAATCATATTAAATTGCAGATAATCCTCCACATCCATAAAATAAAAATCCAATTTTCCGGCAAGCTTGCCGCCCACTTCCTTATTAAAATCCTCTAAAGCACACACAAGTGCAATATTCGCCTTCAACCTAAATCTCCTTTTAAACACACAATCCTGACAATACTATATACATTAATTATTTATATATTCCACAACCTCAATAATCAGTTTGTAAACGTATTAATAATAACACTTTTTAAGCGTTCTGCCAACTAAAAAAGGGGAAGCTTTACCCCTTTTTTGCTACAGTCCGCGGTTTATAACAGTCCCGACAAACTGTCCGGCTGCCCTTGCCGCCTCGTTCTGCTCACTATCATCGTGTGTAGTTTCGCCGGCAAGATTGGGCCTGTATTTTTGAATAGCAAAGGTTTTGGCGCCTGATATACTTTTTGCTATTGTAATTATATCTTCTATCGTCAGCGTATTTATAAATGTCGTTCTAAATTCATAGTCAACCGAGCCATTTAAAAGAAAGTCTTTAAGCGCAACAATAGATTGCATATCGTCGTCTGTATAAGTAACCTCTTTATATTTTTCAAACGGAGCCTTGATATCCATTGCCACAAAATCCAGCAGGTTTTGGTCCATAAGTTTTTTTACCGCTTTAATATTGGTGCCGTTGGTGTCTAGCTTAACCTTAAACCCCAGAGCCTTAACTTTTTTTATAAACTCACCTAGGTCTTTTTGAAGCGTAGGCTCACCGCCGCTTATTACAATACCCTCTAAAAACCCTCTGTTTTGCGTCAGATAGTCAAAGACCTCCTGCTCGGCTATATTTATGTTCTGAACATTTAAATGCTTATTATGGCAATACTGACAGCCCATATTACATCCCGGTGTAAACACAACGCACGCAATATGGTGCGGATAGTCTATCAGTGAATTTCTAACAAAACCCGCTATCCTCATTTTTTCTCCTAAGCGTCATCCTCATTGATTCTAAACTTCTGCCTTGTCATATATTCGTCAAATTTGCTTTCGTTATAATCCTGAACAGGGCGAAGATACCCTACAACCCTGCTCCAGACCTCAGCCTCTCTGCCACACTTAGGACATTCAAAGTGCTCGCCCGCAATATACCCGTGCTCTTCGCACACACTGAATGTAGGCGTAATTGATATATATGGCATTTTGGTCTGTAAAAAAATCTTTTGCAAAAGCTTTTTGGCGGTCTCTTTGTCCTCTATCTTTTCTCCAAGATAAAGGTGCAAAACCGTTCCTCCGGTATACAGCGACTGAAGGGTATCCTGAAGCTTTATAACCTTGAATATATCGTTGCTGAACCCTACCGGCACTTGAGTGGAGTTGGTATAGCACACCTCTTCCTTGCCTGCGGTAATTATTTCAGGGAATCTCTTTTTGTCAATCTTAGCAAATCTCGGAGCTACGCCTTCGGCAGGTGTTGCTTCCAAGTTATACTGGTTACCCGTCTGCTTCTGATATTCCTTCATTTTGTCTCTCATGTGCTCCATAACCTTTACCGCAAACGCCTGTCCTTCTTCAGTGGTTATGTCTTTGCCCATAAAGTTAAGCAGACTTTCGTTCATACCAACAATACCTATAGTGTTAAAGTGGTTGCTCCAATAGTTGCCGGTTCTCTCCTTTACTCCCCTCAAATAGAACTTAGAGTAAGGATACAGCCCGTTGCGGGTCTGCTTTTCAACAATTTTTCGCTTAATTTCAAGCGAGCTTTTTGCAACATCACAATATTTGTCAACAAGCGCAAAATATTCTTCTTCACTGTCGGCAAGATAACCGATTCTGGGAAGGTTGAGCGTAACAACTCCTATTGAGCCTGTAAGCGGGTTTGAACCAAACAATCCTCCGCCGCGTTTTCGCAGTTCGCTTACATCAAGACGCAGCCTGCAGCACATTGAAACCGCATCGTCGGGGCTCAGGTCAGAGTTTACGTAGTTTGCAAAATACGGAATACCATACTTACAGGTAATATCCATAATAGAGTTCACTACCTCACTGTTCCAATCAAAGTCTTTCGTAACATTGATTGTAGGAATGGGGAAAGTAAATACCCTGCCGCTACTATCGCCTTCTAAAATAACCTCACAAAAGGCCTTGTTGAATATATCCATTTCAACTTGATAATCACCGTAGTTGGTATCCATCATATTGCCGCCGATAACAACCGGCTGGTCTTTCAAGGTTTTGGGGCAAGTAATGTTGAGCGTAACATTGCTGAACGGACACTGAAAGCCTACTCTGGTAGGCACATTAATGTTAAAAATAAACTCCTGCAAGCACTGCTTAACCTGCTTATATGTCATGTTATCAAATCTTATAAAGGGTGCACAATATGTGTCAAAGTTACTCCATGCCTGTGCTCCAGCAGCCTCGCCCTGCAAAGTAAAGGTTGCATTAACTATCTGACCCAAAAACGAGCGCAGGTGCTTGGCTGGCTTGCTGGTTACCTTTCTGGGAACTCCTCCAAAGCCGTCGGTCAAAAGCTGCCGTAAATCCCAGCCCGCACAATAAGGTCCGAAAAACCCGAGGTCATGAAGGTGTATAATACCGCTTGTATGCGCTTCGCGCACCTCAACGGGATAGACCTCATTGAGCCAATAGTTTTTGGTGAAAGCTTCTCTGACGTAGTTGTTGAGACCCCCTATGCTATATCCCTGATTGGCGTTTTCTTTGATGACCCAATCGTCGTTGTTAAGGTAATTTGAAAACAGCCCTATAGTAGCACCTATCAAAGCGTTTGACTCACGTGCCATGGTGCGCTTTTCACGGTATAGAATATAGGCCTTTGCAACCCTTGCATGTCTGTTTTCAATGAGCACCTTTTCTACAACGTCCTGAACCTGTTCAACGGTTGGTGTCTTGCCCGAATATGTAGAGTTTAAAATCTGCTCAACCTGAGCAGCCAAATCCTCAGCTTTATCCCTATCCTGCCCGTCACATGCAACCGCCGCTTTAAATATAGCGTCCGCGATTTTCTTTTTGTTGTACTCTTGTGTTGTGCCGTCTCTTTTCAAAACTTGTTTTATCATACGAATCCTCCACGATTTTTGATATTCCTAAAATCCTAACATAACACAATATATTGTGTCAACATATTTAATATATCTACTACATATTGTGCTTTTGCACAAAAATAAAGTTACCTTAAAAAATACTTTACTTTTTTTGCGGCGCTCGGCGGGTTGCAAAAAACGTACTTATAGCCGGCGAGGTTCACCTCACCTCATCTTATCAGAACATAAAAAACGGATAACCTGATAGGTATCCGTAAATTAGAATTATTTATTGTTTTTTGCTTATGCTCTTTTTAGGAATGAAGCACACCACCGCTGAAACCACTATTATACTTATCGCAATATAGCTCCACTTAATGTGATACAGGTTTGGGTCAAAGGAGCCCAAGACAAATTCTATTGTACCTGAAGCTGACACAAAACCGACAATACTGCCGCTGATATCGGTGCGTAAAATTGTGGCACCAATATCGTTCACTCTATTTATTACCTTATTGTTTGGATGTCCATAAGTGTTGTTGGCACCTACACTAATAATGGCATATATAGGTGTGGTCACGCTCAAAAACTCCGCTGAAGATGAAGTGTCGCTGCCGTGGTGACCTAAATGTAAAACGTCAATATCAAGTTCACTTATCTGCGGCCCTCCGAGTTCGTTTACATAATTTACAGCCGCTTGTTCAATAGCCTTTGAAGCGTCTCCCGTAAACATAAAAGTTTTGCCGTTGTTGTTTAGAACCATCACAGGAGAATAATCATTTTTGTCACTGTATTTTTGAGAAACAGGACCATAAAAAGTGAAAGTATAATCCTTTGCATCATTGGAGTCATCATACGATATAGCTGTGCCTAAATCCTTGCTGTTAAATTCTACACTTTCTGCATTATCATTTATTGCTCTTACGGTGCCTTTCCATGTCAATGTGTCATCGCTTCCATACAAAGAGCTGTCAAAAATTTCGCTCCCCGCGTCACCGGCCTTATAATAATAAACATGCGGCCTATAAACTATGCCTATATCATACTTGTCAAGCACCTGTTCGGCTGCAGCAATATGGTCAAAATCAGGATGAGTAATAATAAAATAATCAATTCTGGCAACCGCTCTGTTTGCAAAGACAATTTCATCAAGATAATTCATTGTTTTGGTAGCGTTTTTACTGCGGTTGCTAAGCTCAAGTCCGCAGTCTATCATCATAACCTTATCATCCGGCAGTTCTATAACCGTACAATCACCTTGCCCTATATCGATATAATGCACACGTAAAGAAGCATCACTAGCTGCTGCCATGTCATAATTTATGTTGTTTAAATTAAAATTTATCAGACGCTCAAGGGGTGCGCTGAATACAAAGCTTACTCCGCAAAGCACCGCAATCACACAAAATACAATTATTCTTGGCACGCTGAACTTAATGCCCGAAAGCTTAGCGGCACTAGAGGAACTGCCGGCGGACGATTTGGTTGTTGTCTTTGTATTTGCTTTTGTATTGGCACTCTTTGTTGTTTTAGAACTGCTGCCCGTTGTTATTTTAATGCCCCCTTTCGTTGTTTTTATATTAATGCTTTTCTTTGGAGCATTTTTTTTATTATTATTGCTGTTGTTTGCCATAATTTTCTCCTTAGTTTGAGTTTTTAAATTATGCGCGCCTTATATATGCTACTGAAACTTTTTTCCTTCTGATTTTTGGCTTTGGGCTTGCCTGAAATAAGCGCTTCAATTTCGTCCATACGCTCTATTGCGGCACTATAACCTTCTTCTATCATGTCTTCCAGCCCTTCTATCTTCTGCGAACTGAACCGCTTCATGTTGGGCTGCAGCATTATGTCGCTGTGCATATAACCTTTCACAGAGTTACTCTTCATCAAAATCCCCAGCGCACTGCTGAGCACATCGGTCATTTTAAGCGATTCGGTGCCGGAGCCTCTTGTTGAGTTCACGTCAACCGCAATAACATAATTGCAACCAAAACTTCTGGCCACATCTGCGGGAATATTGTTTTGCAGGCTTCCGTCAGCAAGGTGCATTTCTTCAAACTCAGTAGGCACAAAAAAGCCCGGAACCGAACAGCTGCCCGCAACAGCTTTGCACACCTTTCCTTTCGTTATAACAACTTCTTCGCCACTGACAAGGTCCACTGCTACCACAGCAAGCGGTTTTTTAAGCTCACTAAACGACAGGTCTCCTATGGTATCTTTCATAACATTTTCAAGTCCCGTAGTTTTTGAAGGCAGCAAAAATAATTTTTTGGATACTATGTCCTTCTTCCTAAGAGTTTTGGCTCTGGCGTATATTTCCTCATATCCAAGCCCTGCAGCATAAAGTGCCCCAACAATGCTGCCGGCACTCGTAGCGGCAATAAAGTCCACATCTATTCCCCATTCTTCAAATGCCTTTATTACGCCAATATGAGCAAACCCTCTGGTAGCACCTCCTCCCAAAACAAGTCCAAGCTTGGCTTTTTGGTGCTTGTGAATAGCTGCGTCATCCACTGCCTGCTTCTTTGCTCTAAGCTTAAAAAAACTGAAAAAACCCATACTTCTACCTCAAACTATCGTCAATAAAATTGACCTATTACTATAATATTATCATAAAATCGCATTTTTGCATAGTAATTTAAGCACCTCAAAATCAAGCAAATCTCACACCTGCACAAATCCAATCAGTCTTATTACTGTATGATAACCACCAGCGAAACACAATATTAGAACACGTACTCGGCAAAAAAAAGATGCCTAAGCATCTTTTTTTAGTTTACACAAGAAAGTTTTATTAGATTTTTTGTTTATTATTACTTTTTGCCCTTACGGTCCTTCATAGCTTTCTTAATATCTTCATCAGTTACCTGACCAACATTCTTGCCTTCTCTTAGGTCTTGTATAAACGAACCCGTGTTAAGCTTATAGTTGGCTGCTTGTTCTGCCATCAGCTGTGCCTTGATGAACTTGCGCTTCTTGTTGTAGTTAAGCAAGAATATCAAAACCAATACTGCTGCAATCAACACACCGCCTGCCGCTGCTGCAATTATAATTAATACAGTTGGGTTCTGAGCAAAGCCGATTTCACCGTCAAGGTCAAATCCGTGTGCATTTGCCCACTCTGTTGTCAGTGTAAGTGTCAAAATACCGTTGTTATAGGTCATGTTTAAAGGCAAGTTGCCGCCAAGCACATCTACGCCGCCAATCTTAAATGTAACTATATCCTGTCCGTCTGCGGGACTTGCAACAATCGTTACAGTTTCTCCGATTCTGGCTTTCTGCTTGTTTACAGTCACTTCACCCGAACCGTTTTTAACTATGTTTCCCCCAAGAGTATATTCAGTTGCGCTAAATCTTACGCTTATGTTTCTGTTTGAGTCCAACGTAATGACTGCGTCGCCACTGACAATCTCTCCTGCATCAACACCGCCGAAGCCGACAAAACCATAATAGTTTGCGCTGGCTACAGAGATTTTAATCTGAGTGCCACGGTCAAACCCATTTGCAAGCTGATCAGACGTAGGTTCAATCCAGCTTCCTGTTGAGTTAACCTTAATGTTGTGTGTACCGCTGCCAATGTCTCCCGAAACAGCCACTGACAAACGATAAGTCTTAATGTACTGTCCAACAATCTGGAATACATCTGAACCGCCTACGTAGGCAATGTTGTTTGTTATGTCGTTAAGATCAAGAACAACTGAACCGCTCTGTGGTATAGGAGTAAGGTTTCCGCTGCCGTCTTTCAGATAGAAGCTGTCAGTCCATCTGTATCCCTGAATAACCGGAGCAGTAGTGTTTCCCACCACACTTCCCAAAAGCACCGTTCCCACTTTGGCAGTAATACCAATCGGGCTGAATGTTTCACCAAGTCTTATTTCGTTGCCGTCTGTATCAGCTGCAATAAAGTCGATGTTAAAGGCTTTATAAGTAAGTCTTACATAAATGTTGGTGTTTCCTTCAATCGTAACAACATACCAGTCACCTTCCTGAACAAAACTCACAGGGTTGTTTCCGATTGCGGTATAAACGCCTTCAAGCTCATAATATCTGGCATTTTCGTCAATCTGGTCAAGTGTAAATCTGAGTGTTGAGCCGGTTGTAGCAAATGCCCCATTAACGCTACCGCTAGCTTCAAGTGACAGTTCCGGAAATTCTTCGTCTATAATTTCAATGTTTCCAAGACTATAACCCTTGCTCTGGTCAGTTTCATTTAGGCCCATAGAAACTTCTCTTATGGCTACAACTCTTGCCACAATCTTAGCGCTGCCTTCTCTTACATAAGTGTTTATCCAATTTGAATTTATAGCAGCGTTATAATCCCCAAACAGAGCTCCGCCCAAAAGCGTTTCATAGCTGTTTGTGCTATAGTTATAGATTGCCCATGATATAAACCTGTAACTCGTGTTCTGCTCGGTTGCAGACAGCCATACTGTTGAGGTATCTCCGATAGACACATCGGGTGCGCTATATGCAATAAGTCCGCTTGAAACTCCGAGTGCAGTGCCGTTTTCTTCTTCAACAATAGTAATCAAATACTCAATACGTTCAAATACAGCAGTTATCTCATCTCCGTTTGCAAACGAAGTTCCGGCAATAAGGGACATTTCACTGTTGCCTCCCATATCACTGCTGCCTATCAAGAAGCCTACAAATCTGTAGTGTGCGTTTGCATGAGCAACCACTGTTACAATCGAGCCCTCGGGATAGTCATTACCCGCAGCCCCCAGAGTTACTATGGTTCCGTTTACAGTAATATATCCGGCTCCTGCAATGTTAGAATAGAAAGTTGCACCAATAGGAGTTGTGCCTACTGATATTTCAACAAGCTTTATCTGAATTGTGCCTACTGTGTCAAACCCGCCAACTGTGCCGGCGCCATACTGAACATAAGTGTTAATGAAGCTCACGCCGTTGTTGTTGTCAGGAATAATGAAGCTCAAGTCAAGGTCAAGATATCTTCCCAAAATGTCCCAATTGCCGCTTGTTGGGTTATATACTGCCCAATACGCAATAGCCTCAAATTGCAGCTGATTGCTGTATGCAGATGTGTGAAGCATCTTTTGCCCCTGAGACGTGCCGATTTCAATATAAGAATCTACCGTGGTTCCTCCGCTGTTTCGCACCGAAGCGCTGGGAGTAGTCATAAATTCTATCTCATATTTTGCTTTTGTAGTATAAGTTGCATCAAATCTCGCGCTTCTGTCTGCAATTTTGAAAATGTCAGCGGGAAATTCATACAAATCGTTTTTAACATAATATTCAAATCCGCCCACCGTATAGTCATCATAACTCTTCCAGCCGCTGAACAAGTAACCTATTTTTGCACTGGCCGCTATGGCATTAGCACTGCTTATGTCAATCGTATCGCCCTTGTTGTCATACAGGTGAACTACCTGACCGTTTGCATAGAACGACAACACTGCCTGAGCCCACGACCTGAGCATGGGATATCCATCATTAATTGTTCCGGTCTGGTCAATCAGCCAAACGCCGAGCAAGTTGTTTCCTACTATTACTTCACCAAAGTTCCAGCCGCTATTTCCGTTAAACACCGGATAGGTTGCTACATCCTTTAGTGCTGTTTCGGTTTTGGCAGCCAAAGCCGGCGCGCCTGTGGTTTGATCGGCCACACCATAAACCGTTACAATAGTGTTAATATAAGTGCTGTTTGCATAGTTCACATACCCTACATTTGCATTTGCAAAGTTGTTGGCTGCGGTCAAACCCGTAAGGGTTGAACCGGGAGCCGGCAAAGTGCTGGGTGTATCTTTGTTCCAGAAAGAGTTCTTAACTTCTACAGTAGCGTATTTGCCGTTGTTGCCATAGTTAACTCTTCCGATAGCTCCACCGATTCTGGAGGTGCTTGAAGTTGTCTTATATGCAATACCTCTGCTGTAACAGTTTTCAATAAGCACTTTCTTTTGTTGGTTCAAAGACTGAGTTGCAGAAGAATAATATTGATATTCAACTGTTCCGACAATGGCACCCACATAGTTGTTCAAGCTCTGACCTACATTAACGTCATTATAACAGTTTCTGACAATAACATCCACTTCCATGTGAGTGTGAGTGTATATGCCGCCCACAATACCGCCGTTCAGAGTATTAACTACTCCTGCGGTATTACCATAACCGCCATAAGTGTTGTAACAATCTTCAATAAGCGCACCGTAATAAGCACGTCCTACAATACCGCCCGTATACGTTCCAAGTCCGCCTACAAAGCCGGTGTTATAACACATTCTTACAACAGATATGGTTGTTGTGTCACCATAAATTTCGCCTGCAACACCGCCCACATAGTTGCCCGCAGTTACGCTGCCTGTGTTAAAACTGTTATAAAGTGTTGCTCTCTCAAGTCTGCCCACAACACCGCCCACGTAGTTACTGCTACTTGTAAGAGTTATATTACCAAAGTTTTTTACACCCTCAAGAGTGTAATTGGATACATAACCTGCAACACCGCCCACATAGTTGATGCTACCCGAGCCGGTAATATTTCCGGTATTATAAACATTTTCAATCTTGTTTACGATGTTATTGCCGTTGTCATAGATATATCCCATAACACCGCCGACATAACTTGAGTTTCCGGCAGCAATGTTACCTTCGTTGTGTGAATTAAGCAGCGTAACGCTGTCCACCTGACCAATAAGTCCGCCGATATAATTTGAACTGCTGCTCAAGTTTGTTATAGATGCAGAGTTTACCGAATCCTTAATAATAATTCCGCCTGCATATCCAACAAGTCCGCCCAAGTAATAAATATATCCGCCGCTGACAGCTTCTACGTTACCCTGGTTTTCACAGTTGTCAATAGAAGCAGTTTCAACTGCAATATAGTCATTCCAAGCATAGAAGTAACCTATAAGACCTCCGATCTGCCCGTATCTTGCTGTTACAGTGCCAAGGTTTTGACAGTTTTTAACCTGAACCGCAGCATAATAGGAGTCAATATAACCTACCAATCCCCCGGTGTAACCGCTGTTTCCGTTAACATTTATGCTTGACACCGCACCCTCGTTGGTGGAGTCAATAATTGATACATTAGGACGTCCCTGGTCATAGTCATAGTGATAGAAATATCCTGCAAGTCCGCCAACATAATAGCCTTTGGTTGCATTAATTTCACCATAGTTGTGAACATCAATCATGTTAACATATTCGCTTACATATCCGAAGATACCGCCCAGATAACTGCTGTTGCTTGTGTTGGTCTGAGTAGGAAGCGTAGTATAAGTAACCTGATCATCTATATATCCGTTAAATGTAAGATTTTGCGTGTTCAGGTGATTATACCAATCTCCCGAAACATATCCGCCGATACCGCCAACATAATAGCCACCATGAATTTCAGCGTTTACACTACAATCAGTCAACTCAGCAAAATAGTCTTCAGCATTATTATAATAGCTATTAAAGTATCCCTGACCAAAAAGTCCGCCTACATAAGAATATGAATAACAATAAGGATATTTGGTTCTGGTGGGATATCCGCTTGAACTTGCAGTAAGCTGACCGCTACCCTGTTCAATCAAAGCGTTTCCGCTCACGTGACAGTCGGTGATACCGTCACCGCCCTGATAATCTCCAAACAAGCCGCCAATATATGCATAGTCATAGTTATACACATACATGGTGCTGCTTGTAGCATACATTGAATCTGCTTTGTTGTTTGAGCTGGTTGTGATATAAGGGTCAACAACATTCACGTTGCTGACAATGCCTTCACCATAATAGTAACCTGCAATTGCTCCGGCATAAATGTTGTTGTATAAATATAGATAGTTGCTACTGTAATTGCTTCTGAAGTCTATGTCTGAACTAACACTGATATACGGAGCATCCAGCGTCAAATCTTTAATCTGAGTGCCCTGAAAGTTGTTGTAACCAACATAACCAAACAAACCTTCATATATATTAAAGCTATATGAACTGTTTGTGGTCGTTGTGGCATACCCGTATTGAGCAGTATAATTGCTCAAAATAGCAAGCCCGCTTATGGTTTTGTTGTTTCCGTCAAAAATTCCGTCAAAGCCGCAGTATGAATAAACACCGCCGCCGTCTTTATTAAAGCTTTTGTAGTTACCGATGGCAACCCAACGGTGACCTGTAAGGTCTATATTGTTTCCGAGCTTAAATTCCTTGCCGCTAAAGTTGTTATATCCGTTATTTACCATATAGGCAAGATAACTAAGCTGATAAGCATTTGAAATTATATACGGGTCTCCCGGAATAATTATACCGATACCCCCCGTAAAGCCCGGATTTCCGCTGACAGTGTTGCCTTTAGTAAAGTCAAAACCGTCACTATAGTCGCCCGTAGTTCCTCTTGCAGTTCCCGGCGCGCCCATTGAATTAAGGTTGGGGCCGCTTGCGTTGATAACATTGTTTGTGTCAACGCTGTTTACAAAGTTAAGTTGCTCAAGCCAAGTGCCGCTGACAACAGGGGCACTTGGCGGTGTTATCGGAACATGCGCTCCTGCCACCTGTTGGTTTCTGTTTCCTGTCGAACCCAGAAAACCACCATTAGCAAGCACTAGTCCAAATACAAGTCCCGCCGTGAGTATGAGCATTGTGACACTAAATAAACTTTTCTTTAAAATATTTATCATATCTTCTCTCCTTTTGTCTTAATACTCAAACTTAGTTACCCTGGCTGCCGTCGCCGCCATTTCGCAGGTTCTTAATAAGATCGGCCTGACCCAGACGGGAACTTGATTCTTTGTGCTTCTGAAGAGCTATAGCATACTCTTTCTTCTTCCTGCTGTTAAGAATTGCAAGGATTACTGCACCTATTACAAGCAGCGGAACAAGTATTACGCCCACAAGGATACCTGCCAGATACCCTTTGTTGATTGTAGTAGAAACCGTGCTGTCAAGATTTACCTGACCGTTGGTCCCCAACAAAGCATCAAGGAATGCTTTGTCTACAACAAACGTAACAGTTTTTCCGTCGCCGCTGACTTGAGCACCGGCTATGTCTCTTATGTTTGCTCCGCCAATCTTCCAGCTGTCAAAGTCATAGCCTGATTCGGCAATGAACGACAACACTATGCTGTCACCTATCTTGACCTCATCCGTGCTTATATTAAGAGTTCCTCTGGCTCCGCTTAGGTCGTTGTTCTGACTTACGCCAAAAATAATGGGACTGAAACTTATTACAATATCTCTTGAACCATTAATTACAATAGTCACTGTGTGTGTGCCGTTGGGGTTATTTACTGTAGTTTCGCCTGCCGCAGTGCCTACAATCGGGTTAAGAGTATGGTATGCCGGGTTGGTTATTGTTATTTTAACTGTACTGTTCTGAGCAAGCTCACTGAGGTTAAAATTACTTATTTGAACCTCTCCAATAAACATTTCAAGGCTATAAAGCGAAGCATTGTCGCTCACGCCTTCATATTCACCTTCAACAGTGATGCTCAACTGATATTGTTTTGCAAATTCCTGCACAAGCACAACTGCGTTTGTAAAGTTACTTACATCATTTGCATTTACAACATATGTCACTATCTCAATCGAAGCGTTGCCAAGCGAAACCAAATTGCCATTCACAAGCTTTCTCCAGCCAACAAAGCTGTAGCCGTTGGTAACACCTCTGGTCACTTCAACCGTCTGGCCCGAAAGAACGCCTGTCAGTGTGCTTGCAGTAGTATAAGGAACACTTCCCACAAACTCGCTGTTTGCAATATTTACCTGAGCTCCTTCTTCAATATAAACTGCACGCACCTCAATGTCAACAGCCTTTTTCTGGAAGGCTACGGTAATAGTTCTGTTTGTATTGCCAATAGTGATATTAACCCTGCCGTTAAACAGTGTCTCACTTATGTCAAGAGTAGTAACAGTCGAAATCTGATAGTCACCGCTGAAAGGAATTATATCAAGCCTTACAACATCCCCCTCGTCAAACCAAACAGTTTGAGTAAGGTTGGACATGTCTACCGTGTTGGTATTTTTAGCAAAATCCTTAAAGGTTATAGCTCCGCTCTTGGTGTCACTGTCGGTTGCATCAAGATTTATTGTCAGGCTATATTGTCTTATATAAATTACATAAATTCTTATTGTGCTGCCGTCAAGATATTTGTCAAGGAAAGTGGCGCTAATCTCATCGATTGATATGTCACCGTTTGACAAAGTATTAAATGCATCATAACCTGAATCCTGCTGATTTTCAATTCTGAGGTTGCTGAACTTTTCTGCTCTGCGCCATCCGTCGATTATGCCGGCATTAAAACCGGTTATGTCGCCGCCAAGGCCCACACTAAGACTGCCCGAGCCCGTAATAGCCGGAGCACCTGCACCGATTGCAGCCGGAACACCGCCATTTTCGGTAGCAGCAATAAATTCAATATTATATTGAGCCGCGGCAAATACCAGAACAAGCTGTTTGCCGTCCATATATGCCAAACCCACAATCAGGTCGTCCCCAGACCACACAAAGCCTTCAGCAGTAAGGTCGCCCAAAATGCCCACACTCGTAAGATTAGCACCGATTGCAATAAATTCGCTGCCAATTCTATATCCCACAAATTCGTAGTATTGTTCAGCAACTGCCTTTATCTTTACCTGCGAAACAGGGTCAGCGCTTGCATCGTTATTTACGTCAGCAATGTCATAAGTTATGTTTTGGCCATAGCTTATTGCTTCAACAGCACCTGCAGGCATTCTCTGTTTTTCAGCGTTTCCCCATGTTTGCTGACCGCTTTCAGCCTCAACGGTGAAAGTAGCCAATTTAACTCTGTTGAAAACTGCAGTAAGCTTAATCTCTGAACCGTTAATGTAGGTTGAAACAAATGTACTGTCTATTGTTGTGCCGACTTGGCCCAAATCAACCATCCAAAGGTTTGCTGTGGCATCAGCTTCATATGCAATTCCAAACGGAGTAACTACCATACTTCCACCTGCATCATACAAATAGAATGCTTCAAATACATATCTATATCCGGACTCAATCGAAACCGGTCTGGCTCCGATTCTGCTGGTGTCAGCATTGGAGACATAATCACCCTTGGGCAGAATTGGGTCTCCTGAGCCGCCGCTGTAATAAACCTTTATATCAACCTCAACCGTATTACCGGTGTTGTCAACATTTAAGGTATAAACGGTTTGATTTCTCCATTTTGCATAGAATACAAACTCGTTGCTATCAGCAACAGCATTACCTACAAAAGCACTTGACACTCCGTAAGACTGTGCGCCCTGAATAGGATTGGGGTCCTTAAACCATCCTTGGAATACATATCCGGCCTGTTCAATATTGTTATTTGTCGGGTCATTGTTGGCGCCATTGGCCGTTCCCACCGGAATCTCAAAATTCGGTCCGCTATATCCTGAAGTCCAGCCGGCGATGTTAAGCTCATTAAGAATATCCTGAGTAATGATTTCGCCTATATAAACGTTAAACGCAACACCAAGAACATGGTCGTAACCGACAACTCCGTCTATATCAATTGCATCAAAGTCAAGGTTGCCGCCCAAATCAAATTTTATGTATATATAACTGTTTACGTCATCAATACCGTTTACAAAATTTCCTTCATTATAGCTTGTGTCAATCGCAACGTTTGCCAAAAGATTGATTCCTCCGTTGCTTGTAAACCATCCGCCGTTGGCGTCAAGTATAATTGCTCCCACATGGTTAAAGTATTTAAGTGCTATATATGGGTCACCATTTTCGTCATAAAGCAGTACAAAAGCACCGCTTGCCCCACCAAAATAGGTGTCTAAGAAATCTTCACTAAATAGGTTTTCAAGGGTTTGCTGAGCCGGTTCTCCGCCATTGTTAAGCGAAACTCCCCCGCCTGTGCCGCCCTGACCCAAACCTGAGGTGTTGCCGTTTGAAACAGTTCCGACAAAGAAACTGTTTACTACAGTAACCTGTCCGCCGCCGATATATCCTATAATACCGCCTTTATAAGAAGAGTTCGGGCCCTGATTGTTTCCGGGGTGACCATAAACTCCACCCACACTAAAACATCTTGTAATCCAAGCCTTGTCACTGCCGCTCCAGCAAGTACCCAAAATACCGCCGGTGTCATCACCGCCGAATATGTTTGCCATGCTATAACAGTCGGTAATCCAAGCTTCACTTGTGCCTTCAATAAGACCAAAGATACCTCCGGTATAAGAGTTGCTTCCGCCGATTACTGTTCCTACATTATAACAATTCTCAACGGTAACCTTAGCGTTACCCTGAGACCATCCTGCAATACCGCCCGAAAAATAGCTGTCACTTTCAACCATAATTTCGTTATAACAGCCTTTTATTAAAACATCAGAATAACTTGTTGACATGCCTACGATACCGCCCGCAGCATAACCCTTTACGCGGTTGCCTGTGGTAGTAACACCGCTGTTGTTAGACCAGCCATTGGAGTTTACGGTGCTGCTGTATGCTGAATATTTGCTTAGGTCATTAAACGGTGCACTGGCAGAAAGACCATAAGGTATTATATCCCTATAGTCCGTCGTTTTCTTAAGACCTATGTTTTCAAGCAAAACCTGAGCATTTGAGCTGCGCGGGCTGGTGTAACCCAAAACATTGGCAACAACACCACCGGCAGAATACGGATTGCTGTTGGTGGTATAAATGTCCACATTCGTGAGATTAAAATTTTTGATTGTGGTCACAAAGCCGGGATAAGTTCCTCCCTGCAAAGTGTGTGACCTTACATAACCAAAAAGCCCGGCGGGAGTTCCTCCGCTAATTTTTACTCCGCTTATAGTAAACCCGTTTCCGTCAAAACTTCCTCTAAACGGATACGATTGATTATTCCCGATAGGGGTCCAGATGGGCTCCCCGCTCAGGTCAATATCACTCATAAGCACATAATACTTGCCGGCCGAATGATCCCCCGATTGGTTGGTATCCCCTCTCAATCTGCTTATAAAAGTGCTTGCGGTCTTAATTATGTATGGGTCTAGCTCCGAACCATCCCCATCACCGTCATTGCCAGCCCATGTGACAATAGGACCAACGCCTGCAGCACTTATACTGCTATCATTTATTCCTTTAGCTCCGCTGCCGTTAAGCATAAACGTAAAGCCGGCCATCCCTAAAAAAACAGCCACAAAACAGGCCACTGCCACCGATGCAAAAGAAACTGACAATGCCTTAACCTTTTTCTTCATAGACTCCCCTTTCTCCTTTTTTCAATGATTATATCAAATCCCATCCATATTTGTAAAACAAAAAGTGCGTGTTTTTATTAAAAAACCCAAATATTCCGCTTTTTCTATAAGAAAAAACGCTTGACAAACAAAAAAACTATATTAAGTTATGTTTATCATAAAATAGCGTACCCAAAAATATCTTATTTTATCAAGAAATCTGCCTTTATCTGCGACAAAACAAAAAACTGTGCATACGCACAGTTCTTATTTTTATTATCAGTCCTCATTTGTCTTAGCAATACGTTCCAGCTGAGCTTCAAGCAATGCTATATCGCTCTTAAGTTCGGCAACCAAGTTAACAAGTATCTTGTTTGTTCTCTCAAGCACGGGGTATCTGTCTTTGTTTTTAGCCATAACCTCTTCACAGTGCTGAACACTCAGTCTCAGACCTTCCAAAAGGTCAAGGTCTTCAGCCAGCTTCTTAGCCTTCTCTTCGTCTATGTCAACATAGTTGTTAACACCATACAGAATCACTTTCTGCTTAGCCACAACAGCTTCTTTACGTCTCAGCTTCTTGCTGTCATTTTCAAGAGTAGAGCTTACACGTCTGAGCGGAATGTATTCTTTTTTGTTAATCTTAAGCTCACGCTCGGCCTGTTTCAGTCTGGCTCTCAAAATTTCAAGACGGTTTTCAATTTCTTCGCTACTTCCGGTAGCCATTCCGGGAACAACAATAGTGGTGGTTGTGTGAGTGTTGGTCTTAGTCTCGGTGCTGCTTTCTTCAATCTTGCGCTCCAAGTTGCTGATAACTTCTTTTTCGCTGGTTATTCTCTTCTCAAGCTCACTTATGCGTTCAACCAGCTCTTCGTTTTCTTTCAAATACTGCTCATCAACAGCAACCATCTTTCTGCCATCGTCCTCATCCTTGTCATCCTCAGCAGCCTCTTGAACAACTTCCTCTTCAGTCTCTTCTTCGTCATCAAATATTTCACCAAGAATGCGGTCAACTTCTTCCTCGTCTTTCTTTTCAGCAACAACTTTTGCCTTTTCTTCGGCGGCTCTTGCTCGCTCTTCGGCTTCCTTTGCTTCTTTCTCAGCAAGTCTTTCACGCTCTTCGGCTTCTTTTCTACGCGCCTCAATGAGTTTTATGCGGTCTGATCTTTCATCAGTTTCCTGCATAGTTGCCTTAACAATGCGTTCCTCTTCGGCAGCCTTGTCAAAATCTATGGTGCTGTTTTCAGAATAAGCCGAACTGCTCGCAACAGCAGGACGCTCCCTTTCAATAACAGTAGTACGTTCAGTTACATAAGTGTTGTTAGACACTCTGTTTTGGTCATAAGAGATATTTTCTCTGACCGGCTCATTAATCATACTCGGGCGTTCATTATAAACAGTTGTCTCCCTATTTACGACTGTAGTCTTGCTTCTAAACAGAATGCCTTTAGTGTTTCCGTCAAGCAAGGTCAGGAACAAGTCAGTTATAATTACTATAATAGCCGAACCTACTATTACAATTCCTAAAATTACCAAAATATTGATGAAGATATCCATAATCATTTCTCCTTTTGTGTTAAATGGTGTTACTATCTGTCAAGTGTATCGAAACGGCGTCTGCCGTAAGGCAAATTTAGTTGCAAATTCCACTTTTGGAAATTTGCTTGGTGGAGGCGATGGGAATTGAACCCATGTCCAAAAAAGCAATTCAAGGTGTTCTACGTGTGTAGCCGATATTTAGTGTCACTCTTACAAACTCTTCCGGCAAAGTTTGCAAAGCCTAGCCCAAGATACAATTTTTGAATAGGGCTTCTTCAAAAAAGGCTTCTCATATATCTTATGCCCCACTCTTGCTATGAGACCAACTTAGAGTAGAACAGATAGCATTAAGCCGCTACCGCGCTGGTAACATTTCTGTTTGCGTTTAAATTTTTTCCGTTTTTAAGCAGCCGAGCCTGCTACACGCTTTCCCCCGAATTAAACTTCCCTGTCAAAACCAAGTCGCCCCCGACACAATGTTACTTTATGCCGGTCTCCCGCTGAATGTCTCTTTCTTTCAGTGTTTGTTTTTTGTCATACAACTTTTTGCCCCGGGCAAGTGCTATTTCTACTTTAACCAAATTTCTTTCAAAAAATACCTTAAGTGCCACCAATGTCAGTCCTTTTTCACCTACTTTTTGTTTAAGTCTGATTATTTCGCTTTTGTTGAGCAGCAGCTTTCTGTCTCGCGTCGGGCTTTCGCTGAAGTTGTTTTCAGCACCGTATGGCTTGATATAACAATTCCTTAGATATACCTCGTCATTTTTGATAAACACAAAGCTTTCGTTTATGTTTATGTTGCCAGCACGCACACTCTTTACTTCACAGCCCTTAAGCACTATTCCCGAAGTGAGTTTTGACAATATTTCATAGTTAAACCGTGCCTTTTTGTTTAAAACAACACTCATTCGGACACCTCCATTATACCACAATTAAAAAATATTGCAATACCCAATCTTATTTTTTTGTTTTTTCATAGTTTTTATTATAAGACAATAAAGCCCGCTACATCTGCAAAAACGCCAGTCTATCTGACTTTCTCCACAAAGCTGAATGCCACACGCCGCTCACGGATATTGGCATCCTTAACTTTTATTTTAACCTTTTCACCAAGCCTGAAAAAATTCTGCTTTCCGACAAGCGACAGTTTTGTTTCGTCATATACATAATAATCTTCAGGCATATTTTCAAAACTTACAAAACCCTCACAGGTGTTTGAGAGCAGCACAAAATATCCCTTTGCAATTACGCCTGATATTATGCCTTCATATTCTTCTTCAAGATGGCGGCTTAAAAACTCCACCTTCTTAAGGTCATCAACCGCTCTTTCCATTTCTTCGGCAAGCTTCTCACGCTCACTTGAGGTATCACTGCTCTCCGTCACAAACTGCAAAAGCCCATGCTTATCAAACTGAGACAGCTTCCCCTTAAGCATCTGCTTTATGATGCGGTGAATAGTCAGGTCCGGATATCTTCTTATAGGCGACGTAAAGTGACAATAATAAACATTGGCCAGACCAAAGTGCCCAAGACATTCAGGCAAATACTTCGCTTTTTTAAGTGAGCGCAGCATAAGCATCTCAATAACATCTTTATATGACTGCCCTTGAATTTTTTCCAGAATTTTCTGCATGTCTTTAGGCCTTACATTCGATATGTCGCAGTCATACTTTACGCCAAATACATTAATAAAATTAAAGAACATTGTCATTTTGTCGGTGTCGGGCTTTTCGTGAACACGATAAACAAACGGCACCTTAAGCTTATACATATGCTCTGCTACAACCTCGTTTGCTATTACCATAAAAGTCTCTATCAGCTTGTGAGCGGCGTTTACCTCCCGTGCTTTTACGTCAACCAGCCTTCCGTTTTCATCCAAAACAAGCTGAGTTTCGGCAAAGTCAAAATTTATGGCACCGCGCTCATGCCGTTTTTCTTCAAGTATCAGCGACAACTTATGCATGTTTTTTACAATATCCACAATATCGCTGTATTGTCGGCAAAGCTCTTTATCTTCATTTATTATGCCAAAAACCTTGGTGTATGTCATCCTGTATTTACTTTTTATAAAGCTCTCGCAAATTTCGTGATTTATAACGTCACCGTTTTTGTTAATGGTCAGCATAACCGAAAGCGTCAGCCTGTCTACGCCCTGCTTCAACGAGCATATACCGTTTGAAAGCTCAACCGGCAACATAGGAATAACCCTATCGCAAAAATACACGCTGGTTCCGCGCTTCATAGCTTCTTCATCAAGAATACTACGATATTTTACATATTCGCCTACATCGGCTATATGAACGCCCAGATAATAATTTCCGTCCGGCAGAATTTCAAGCGACACTGCATCATCAAAATCTTTTGCATCCTCACCATCGATAGTAAAGGTTGTAATCTTACTAAAATCCTGCCTACCCTGTTTTTTTGCTTCGGGCACAACTTCAGGGATGGTCAAAGCCTCTTTCAAAACATTTTTAGGAAATTCTTCATAAAGCTTATATTGTCTCATCAGCGCCAGAACATCGTTTCCTTTTTTGCCTCGGTCGCCAATAACCTCAACAACCTTACCCTCAGGGTTGCGGTTGGGGGTAAACTTAATAATATCCACAACTACCACATCTCCGCTTTTAGCGTTCATGGTGTTGCCCTTTGCAACATACACATCCTGCGAAAACTTGGCGTCATCTGAAAGAACATATCCAAAACCCTTAAACTGCTGAAACTTTCCTACAATCTGCGTGGTGCCCCGCTCCAAAATCTTCATTACCGCGCCTTCAAACTTATACTTGTCATCTCCGCGTGTTCTGTTAAGTTTGACCAGCACTATATCGTTGTTAAAGGCGCCGTTTACACAGCGTTCGGGCACAAAAATATCATCACCGTCGTCAACCTGCAAAAACCCAAAGCCCCGACTGTTTATCAAAATTTTCCCCTTAAGAAGTCCTGCCTCCATAGACGAAACAAAAAGCCCGGGCTCATATTCATACAAATCCCCGCTCTTTATCAAACTATTGATTGCAGACATTATGTCGGTAGCAGGCTCATCAAGCTGCTGCGACACCTTTTGGGTCAAATCCTTGATATTGCCCGCAAATCCTTTGGTCTGTATACAATCCAAAACATTTTTAATTAAAACCATTTTCTCTCCTGAAAAACAAAAAGGGAATAACCATTCCCTTTACACTTTTACTCATGCTCCTGCACTAGTGTTTGGGTAGATTGCAAAAAGCGTGAGGTATATAAGCACACAAACAACTATAGCGATGGCAAGACCAATTGTCAGACGGCGCAAAACCTCGTCTTTAGTCTCACCCTTGTTTTGCATATAATAACTGTCATTGGTAGCACCCGTAATAACATTGGCACCAGTTTCACCCCTTGCGCTCTGCATAAGTGTAATTACAATCATAGCAAGAGCCCCTACAGCTATGATACACATTAAAACTATTCTGATTGTAGGAAAACTGTTGCTCACCCACGCCGGAACAGCCAGCAATAAATTCAACATAAAAACTCCTTAAATATTGGTATCTGTGATTATATCACATTCTTTTATTTTTGACAATTAAAATATAATGCTATCTATTTGAAATTATAACTCCTGAGTATGATCGGCGCTTCTGAATATATTATAAAGCACACTATAAACCTCTGCATTGTTGCTCTCAAGAGTATAATATGGTTCACCACTCATATTTTCATAGTCCTGAGCAATCTTAAGCACTTCAAACGACTTTTCAATTTTGTCTGTATTAATTTCTTTTACATTGTTTGAAAACCAGCAGTGCAAAGCTTCAGTCTGCTGATTGTCTATGTCAATGGTAATAAAATACTCATCATCCTTATATTCCGCATCGGCTTCTGCCACAATATCCAAAAAACATATCGCAGGCTTATTGTCAATAATGAGCAGTTCCCTAAGCGGACTAAAACCCTTTTCACCATCAAAAACAACAACCTCGGCGCCTATATCCTCAGCCCTCTGTTTCATGTATTCAAAAGCCATGTCACAATCCTCTTCAATGTCAGCGCCCGATATTTTGATTAAGGTTTTTACTTCACTCATACCGTTTCTTACTGTTTTAAGGTCTTCTTTATCTTTTTTGTTATAAGCTCTTGCCACAGCAGACATAATCATAACCAAATCCTGATTAAATACACAGGCAGCAGAAGCAACACTTCCATCTCCGCAAACAACTTCAACTTTTTGCATGCTTTTATTTCTCCCTTTTTACTGAATTGCATTATTACATACTTATTTATGCTTGTCAACAATAAATGCTGCAAAAAGCACTCAATTTGTCTTTTCAATAAGGCGAAAAAACTATTTAATCTAAAAAGAGCCTGCATTTCTGCAGGCTATTTCTTTATCTAAAACAAGGCAAAGGCCTTATTTTTTACCCGTTCTTTTAGCAGGTGCTTTCGCGCTGGGGCTAGGTCCGCCCGCTCTCACTTTTTTAGGAGCCATTTCAGGGCTGCCCTCAACCAGATATTCATTGAGTTTAGCAAGCATAAATTTCAGGTCAATGCCATGAACCTGAGCTGCTTCTTCCAAGGTTTCCATACGGCTTATGGGGCAGCCAAAGCAATGCATACCAAAGCCCTGCAGCATAAGCTGACCGTTGCTGTAGCCCATCAAAACCTCTTCTATCCTAGTATCCTTATTTATCATTTTCCACTCTCCCTTACTTTAGGCACGACTTCATTATTACGTGGATATACTATATACCTATTTTACTTTATTGTCAATAATTTTAGAGATATCAAGAAAATAAATCAAATTTTTCTGTCTTATTTCTCTCTATAAATCTTTGAAAATGGTAATAAAATTATGAATGCACAAAATTTTTACACTTTTGCAGCTCCCCGAACGCTGTAAAATTTTTTAAGAGAATAATTTTATTACCATTTTCAAAGTCGGCTCTTGCAAACCATACATGTCTTGTCTTCAAACCTGTTTTTGGCTCCGCACGATGAGCACACCACAAATCCTTGCATGTTATATCCGCAGTCAGGGCAAAACTTTTTGCCAACAGGCACACCTGACGAACACTGCGGGCATCTGATTTCAGGTCCCTTGGGCGCAGGTGGAGGAGGAGGTGGAGCATACTGAGGAACAATGGTGGGCGGCGGGGGCGAATATGTCTGGTCTGACACAAATACCTGCTGGGGCGGAGCTTCATATTGAGGCTGAACATATACCGGAGGCGGAGTATATGAAGGCCTTATAAAAGGCGTTCCGTCTGCGTTAAACAGCGTGCTGCTCTCAGAAGGTCTTACCATATCAAGCGGATTTGTGCCATAATCAATATTAGGTGCAGGTTCTGCTCTCATATCATTTCTAAAAATTTGAGGTTCTGCCTGCGGCTTTATTTCGCCGCTATTCATCTTTGTGGCAATCTCTTCATAATAATCGCTTGCCGCCTTTGCCTGTCTTGGCGGCTCAGAATTCCCTCCCCCGACAAACACCTTTTGCTTCGGGGGTTCGGGGGCAATCTCTCCTGCCTGCTTGGTCTGCAAAACCTCTTTTTTAAACTCTTCCAGATTTCCTTCGCCGCTTGCTTCCTCAGCGGGTTCCTCTTTTATGCCAAGCTTTTTTCGAAGGCGTTTGGGGAGCTTTACATTGTTAACAGTGACATTCTTTACGCTAAATCCATTTTCCTCGGCGTTGTCTTTAAGACCCTCTTCAATGGTACCCAAAAGTCTGCTGTCACGATTTATATAAGCCTCAAGCTCCTGCTCAAACTTGACCAGCGTCTTATATATTTCTTCACTCACAACATTTCCGCTCTCAACCTCGGCCATGCCGTGCCGCAGAGTTGCTCGGTCTCTGAGAAGTGCTTTCATAAATTGTATAGCGTTGGTGACCTGCATATCAAATGTGCCGTCAAATTTTACGTCATATCGCTTTTCGCCATACTCGGCGGGCACCGGCTCACTGACATTATACGGCAGTTTTTCAAACCAGCCAAGATTAATAAAATATACATCTGCCACTACTTTTTTAGGGGCAATATATCCTCTGAAGGTAAGTCTGGGTTTTACGTATTTATTAAGCTTTGGCATCTGCCCCGACGAGCATTTATATTTGCCCTCGGTCAAAACGTCGCATATGGTGTCATAGTGCATAACAACAGCAACAAATCCGGGCTTAACTTCGACCTCAGTGTTAAGTTTAAGTCTGCCGTTTTTGACCGGATACATATAAACAAGCTGACCTTCCTGCTTTACGCCGATTCCTATGGTTTTTCCGAAAAACTTTTTTATCCCCGTAAAAAGCCCCAACCTACACCTCTTCCTTTTACTGTTATAATATCACAAATGCAAAAAAAATACTACTAAAAAGGGGAACACAATTCCCATTCAATATCCAAATACAATCTTGTGACATAGGTTACCGCGAGCGATTCTGCAGACCCCTTGGAGTTTAAGCCATAGTGAGGGTCACAAGGTACTCTCCCAAAATCTGCTAAAAATATTTAAATTCAACCAAAGGCAATATGATATATTTTGAAAAACCGGACATAAACATAGATTAAGCAAACAATAAAAATCAGGAGGATTAATATGAACGCAAGTGAACTTTTAAGCAAAACCGTTATAGATATAAATTCAGCACAGCTGCTTGGCACCGCCAAAGCATTGTGCTTTGACGAAACACTCAAGCGCCTTGAAACAATAATAACCTTCAGCGATGACACTGAAACCGATATATCAGTAAACCCAAAACACATATATAGTGTTGGTAGCAGCGCAATTATGGTGAAGGACTCAAGTCCTCTCATGTTTGAAAATTTTATGCTGGGCAAAAACAACCCGCTTGGGTCAGTGGCCTACAACCTTGAAGGTGAGCTGCTTGGCAAAATCAATGAGGTGGAATTAACCCCAAAATACTCAACCAAAAAAGTGTTTGTATGCGGAGCTCCTTATGACATATCCCAAATACTGTCAATTAACAATAATACTGTGCTTATCAATACCAGCGGGAAAAAACTTGTGCGAAAATCTAATCTCTTAAAACGCGCTTCAAAAGCCGAAAATATTAAGGCCAGCATTATGCCGATAGAAGCACCCCCAAAAATTGAAGTACCCAAAAATTATAACAAGCCCTATATAGTGGATGCTTCCCCAACTCCCGAGCGCGTAATTGTAGGCCAAAGCTTTTTGGTGGGACGAAAAGCCACCAAAACCATATATGGCATAAATAATGAAATATTAGTCAAAAAAGAAGGCAATATAACTCAGAAAATAATTGAAACCGCAATCCTTCACAGCAAACTCAACGAACTCGCCGTTTTCAGCGCAAACAAAAATTGACACTAACATACCGCATATAAAAATCACCTTAAACAGGTGATTTTTTTAGCTATCCACAACTAAAAACTATATATTGCCTCCGCCAACCTTGAATGTTTCGCTCGTCTTAAAGCAGTCCGCGGCGGGCCTCGCCACTTAAAAATCTTTCAAGAACACTTCGCAGCCCTGATAGAAACTGTATATATCCAGCTTACTGGCTATTTCAAAAGGAGAATGCATCGAAAGTATGGCCACACCCGCATCCAGAACCTCAATGCCGGCAGCTGCAATTTCAGTTGCAAAGGTACCTCCGCCGCCGGCTCCCGCTTTTCCTATTTCACCAGTCTGCCATACAATATTATGCTTGTCAAAAAGCCTTGTAAACCTGCTCAAAAATTCTGCTGAAGCATCCGATGCTCCTGCCTTCCATGCATAACCGGTATATTTACAAATAGCAAGCCCCTTGCCAAGATATGTGCTGTTTCGACTTTCAAAAACATCAGCATAGAGCGGGTCAAAGGCAGCGTTTACGTCACTGCTGAGGCAGGCAGAATTTTCAAGTGTCAATCTCAAATCCTTGCCCATTGCCAACTGTTCAATAATTCCTCGCAAAAACAGCGGTGTGGGTGCGGTTATTCCGCAAAAACCGATTTCTTCTTTGTCGGCAAGCACTACGACAGACGTTTTTTGGTTGCCTTTAAGATTCAAGATTGCCTGAAGCGTAGGATAAACACATATTCTGTCGTCCTGTCCGTATGCCCCCACCATACTCCGGTCAAAGCCTATATCCTTGGCTTCAACGGCCGGAACAATCTCAAGCTCTGCTGTGACAAGGTCCTGCTCTACAACACCGTATTTTTTGTTAAGGATTTCAAGGATATTCTTTTTTACACTGCCCGGCTTGTCTTTGTCAGAGCCTTTAAGAGGAATTGAACCTATCAAAATATTAAGTCCTTCAGGCTCAATACCTTCCTTCATCTTCTTTTCGTCCTGTTTTCGTGACAAGTGCGGCAGAAGGTCTGTTATGCAAAATACAGGGTCGTACTTATCCTCACCTATTTTCACATCCACACTGCTTCCGTCTTTTTTGATAATAACCCCATGAAGTGCCAACGGAATTGTCGTCCATTGATAATTTTTTATGGCCCCATAATAGTGTGTCTTAAGATATCCCATACCGCCATCTTCATATAGCGGTTTGGTCTTAAGGTCAAGACGCGGCGAATCCAAATGTGCCACTGTCATATTTACACCCTTTTCAATATCCTCACTGCCCATACTAATGAGCACTATAGTTTTTTTACGGTTGACAAAATATACCCGCTCTCCGGCCGTTAGCTTGCCTTTTCTATCCCACTCCCTAAACCCTGCCTTATCGGCAAGAGCCCTGATTGTCTTAACGCCTTCACGCTCTGTTTTGGCATTATTTAAAAAATCCTTATAACCTTCACAAAATTTCATGGCGCGGTCAATATACTGTTGATCCACAACCTCTGTCACAAACTTTTCGTTATATTCCAAATCCTTTTCTTTTGCTTCACTCTTTGTTACGCTATTTGCCATATTATTCTCCTTAATTTTATGTGAAAACACTAATATATTGTTATATTACCACACCGAAAAATTATTTACAACTATTTTAAACTTTTGCACAAAAAACAGCATGACTTTAAAAAAGAGGCCGTTGCCTCTTTTTATCATTTCTTCTTATTGCTGTTTATCAGTTTATCCATCTCGCCTGCAATATCGTCTACGCTATGCCCTTCATCTATCTGTGACACTCTGCGTCTGGTCGTAGATGGCCTGGTATTTCTTGCTCCTGTTCCCGAACTTGTAGTTTTTCTCGGCAACGGTCTTGACGCTACAGGTCTAGACGAAGCAGAAGCGGGTCTTGTGGCAGGTCTGGCTGATGCGGCAGGCTTTGAGGCAGTTCTTGCCGCAGGTCTCGTCGCAGAAGTTCTTGAAGCAGTAGGTCTTGAAACAGGCTTAGCAACAACACCTGCTCCGGCTGCCTTAGTTGCAGTCTTTGCAGCAGATTTTGCGGGCTCTGCCGATTGCTGTTTTTTGAGGTTTTCTTTCATCGAATCCAACATAAACTGCACATCGTCAATAGGCTCATCCTTAGATTGTTTGGGTGCTTTGTCGCTTATGCGCGAAATTGTAGCATTAATTTCACTATCCAGCGCAGCTTTTTGCTCTCTCAGTCTTTTGTTTTCTTCCTGAAGCTTCTGGCTTACGCTGAGCAGCGTATCATCATCCTGCTTAAATTTCTCGTTTGAAATTGCTTCCTTTTCAGAGGTCTTACCTTCGGCAGTGTCACTCTCAACCTTCATTTGGTCATAAATCTGATCATACAGAGACGAAAAGTCCTCACTACCCTCACTTATTTGCTTGGTGCGGCCGGCATCAATGTCATCATCGGTCGTCTTTTTAGGCTCACTTTCGTTTACAATCTTGATGGTCGGCTTAAAGTCTTCTTCAGGCTCAAACTTAAACTCGGGCGTCTTAAAATCGTCATCGGACAATTTTTCGCTTGAATCAGTGTCGGTCTTAATACTTGGTCTAAAATCATCAGCAGATTTGTCATGGTCAAACTTCTGCAAAGTTTCACGCTCAGGCTCACTAAAGACAGTCGGCTTCGGTGCCTGCGCCACCTCAGGTCTGAACTCCTCTGCTTTCGGCTGCTCGGGCTTAGGCTTAACCACCGGTGGGTCAAAGTTTGTTTCTGCCGAAAGGTCAAAGCCCTTTGATATAAACTCAGGAATTCTCTTTCCTTCCATAGCCTCTTTTTCGCGCTCTTCTTCCTCAAGTTCATCAGCAACGGTTTCCATTTCAACAATGCCGCCGCCGCTCTTGGCGCGTTTAACTATTCCCCTCAGCTTTTTGTTGTCGTCAATAAGCTTATTATAATCGCTTCCCATCTTTTCGACAGCAATCTCCTGAAGCTTAGCAAACATAAGTCTTGCGTAGTTTTTAAATTCAAGCTTCATCGCATCTTCAATCTGAACACGGTGTGTCTCTATCTCATCCTGACGTTTTGTTATTTCGGTCTTAAGAGCTTCCTGCTCTTCCTTAAACTTAAGCGCTGCGGCATCAGCATCTTTTTCTATTTGCTGCTGCTTTTTGATTTCGTCAGCCTGCTGCTTTTTTATGTAGTTACTTTCAATACGATTAGTGGATGATTCCTGCTGTTTTTTAAGACTTTCAAGGTTTTCACGGCTTATTTGCAGCTTTCTCTGATAATCCTTCGAGGTTATTTCATAGTTCTTTTCATAGTTAGCACGCTCTGTTTCAATCTGGTCACACTCAAGCTTCAGACGTCGTTTTGTTCCGAGATATACCTCACACTCCCTCATGGCGCGTTCCAAAACCAGCGCCCCATTCAGGCCCAGCTCGTCAAAGTTATAACCCTCAACCTCAATAGCGTTTTTACGTGCTTTTTCAAGCTCTTCCTGCTCAATAACAGCACGCTTTTCAAGGTATTGCTGAAGCACAGGAATGCTGTCTCTGATTTCCTTTCGCGTAAACAAAATTTCGTAGTCAACATAAGGCGGAAGCGTTGTTACCGCTCTTGTGATATTATTTTCAAATATATGGAAGTATTCATAAAGGTCTGACTGCACAGCGCCCTTAAGGCTTCGCACTACAATAACACCGATTACCGCAACCAAAACAATAATCGCCGGAATTGCCAGAACTCTAAACAAAACCTGAGCCAGGCTCAAACCGGGTTCAGCTACGAGTGCAGCACTTAATGCCGCCGACACAAACGCCAAAAACACGGCTATGGCCGTAAAGTTTTTAATTACTCTGTCAATAGTGCCGGTTCGAAGCGGCTTTTCAACACAGCTGTCAAGGTTAATATATTTTGCTATGCCGTCCTCTCTGTTCAGCACAAACATTTGCCAGCGGTTTCGCAATACCCCCGGAGCCGCTTTCATGCGATTGTTAAACTCTATCAGGTTGTCATCACCGACATAGGGCTTGCTGCGAAGATAAGCATTAAAGCCGTCTATGGCTTTTAGCAACTTAGTTTCATATGACATACGTGTGATTAAAATCGTAATCAACAAAGCTACCAGAATAGCTCCTATAAATATAGCCGCAAGATAAGCAAATCCAAGTGCATTTGCTATACCGCTAAGCGCAGATGTTATTGCATCAAACATGATTTTTCTCCTCTTTTGGTTCTATAATTCATCGGTTAGTATAACACAACCCTTTTACTATTATCAATAATTTATTAGTATAGTTATGTTAAAATTCAACTTCGTTCAACAGTATCAATATAAGCATTGCTACTTATCTCACTTCGTTGAATTATAACACAAAAAACTGAAATTTACTAACATTTTAACTCATTTTTTGCCAAAATTTAATACTTACAATCAAGATTTTAATTGTTTTTTAATATCTAATATTTTCTATTTACGTCTTTTTATGGCTACACTAACACTTCTATTAGCTTCTTCAGCGTAAACGAATAAATATATACCTTATCAATTTTTTGTTTTAGGGCACCTTCTGCGGCCTTTTTATAAAGCTTCATCTGTGTTTTATATCTTTCACAAAGCTCTTTCTCGCTGCCTGCTTTTGTGGTCTTATAGTCTATAATAATATTCTTCTCACCCGAAAGTATTAGGTCAATAACACCCTGCAGCAAAACCTTATCGGTTATAGTCATATTTTCAACCAACTGATTATAGGACACATATGCCATAAACTGCTGTTCTTTGAAGATATTAAACCTTCCAAGACCGACAATTGCTTTTGCTCCCAGCAAAATACTGTTTTTGTCAATAAGCTTGACATACTTTTCTTCAAGCTGCCCCATCCCCACCAAATCAGCTATAAGCTTGTCAATGCTTTGAGGAGACGCTGTTTCAAACTCCAGCTTTTGCATAATCAGATGATAGGCGCTTCCCAGTTTTGCGTGGTCAATGTCAACTGTTTTGTGTTCGCTGAGTGTTAAAGTCTTTGGTGTAGAGTTTATGCTTTCAAACCCCTCACCCATAGCATTAATAAGCCCCGTCACCGAATTTTTCTGCGCTATCTTTACAGCGTTTTCATGCTTATATATTGCGCTGAAATATTCATCTATCTGCCGCTTCAGGTTTTTATCTATATCGGTCTCATCAAATAAAATCCTTTTTATAGAGGGCACAACTTTTGCTTCTTCGTCATTAATAATTATGCTAAATGAGTTTTCACCTTCGCCCTGAGTGATTACTCCGCCATTTTTAATATATTCCAAGGTATTTTCGTCAAATGCGGAAGATATAAAATCAAAGTGGCTTTTGGCGGATTTTATTTCATACGCTGTCTGCATGGGCCTAATTTCCTTAACATTACAAGCCGACATAAATAAATAGTTTTTGGCGCGCGTCATGGCCACATACAAAAGCCTCATTTCTTCCTGAGTCTCGCGGATTTTGTTTTTTGTGTCTATACCTTTGCGGGCAAGAGTATTATCTTTCAGATGTTCTTCAGCATGAGACCATCCGATGCCCGCCCCCATTTCCGGGTCATATGTCATGGCATCTGATTTACTTACAAATTCACTGCTAAGCCCAACCAAAAACACTACATTAAACTCCAGCCCCTTGCTTGAATGCATGGTATCAATCCTTACACAGTCCATGGCTGCATCGCCGCCACCCGGCATAGTGAGGCTTTCAGCATAATTCAAATATTCCGGAATATTAAGCCTAAGCCCCGAAAAACCTGTAATGTAGTCTGAAATCATCTGACTTCTTCTTACGCCATCCGGCAAAAGCAGATAAAAATCAGTAATATGATAGTGAGAATTTATAAAATTAAGCACCTCAAAAATACTACAGAAATTTAGCATATCCCGGCATTGTTCAAGCACCTCATACAGCTCGTTTATCTTGACGGATATTGCGTCACCTTTTTTAGAATACTCTTTGCAGGCCTCAAAAAACGGAGCATCTTTATTTTTATATGCCCTTTTGATATCATATAAATCACTAAACGACAGGTCTACTATACCCGAGCTTAATACCGTTGTCAGGCTTATGTCATCTTTAGGGTTATTTATTAGCTTCAAAAAACTCAACATCAGCAAAATTTCATGACTGCTAAACAAATCGCTTTCGTCGCTGTAAAACAAGGGTATCTTATACTCTTTCAGGGCAAGCGCAAATTCCTTCAGATATTTCCGCTGCCTGCAAAGTATTG
Source organism: Christensenellaceae bacterium (assembly GCA_031260975.1). Lineage (NCBI taxonomy): Bacteria > Bacillati > Bacillota > Clostridia > Christensenellales > Christensenellaceae > Christensenellaceae bacterium. The sequence continues at coordinate 135,186 of JAISKJ010000003.1, read as the reverse complement.
CAATATCTCCGTAGCCTATAGTTTTGGTGCTCACAAGCTCTTTTATGTGACCTGCCACAATCTTCGCTTCCGCCTGTGCCGCTGTCTGTGTTTTTGCTCCAAAGTCCGAAGTGATATCATAAACTTTGGGCTGCGTCTGTTCCTGCAGTTTTTGTTTGTAGCTTTTTATATCAATAACCACCGCAGGACCAATTGTCTTTTGATGTTCGCCTCTTGGAATAAGCCTATTTTGATTATAATCAATTCCGCATGTGTCAGGTGTCATCACCTTTTCAAATACTCGGTTTACAAAATTAAGGATTGTTGGGTTACTTCTGAAGTTTTCACTAAGAGGTCTCAGCTGCCCGACAAGACCGCTTTGATAGCTGTTGAATTTATCAATAAATATCTGCGGGTCCGAATTTCTGAAGCCATAAATGCTTTGCTTTATGTCGCCCACCATAATGAGGTTATCGCCGCACGAAACTTTCAGAAGTATATCCTCCTGCACGCCGTTAATATCCTGATATTCGTCAACATAAACAAATTTATACTTGTTTTGAATACCCGCTCTCAAAACAGGATCCATCAAAATCTGCCTTGTATATTCTTCAAGGTCACAAAAGTCCAGACAGTTATTAAGCCTCTTGATGCGGCAATACTCTTTTTCAAACTTATCGGTCAGTGCCAAAAAATTGGTCAGAGTTTCTTTTGACCTTTGCAGCTTGTCTTTTAATTCTTTTATATCGCTATAATCGTCAACAATTTTTCTAAGGCCCGCTGTGAGCTTTTCTTTAATTTCTCCATATTCTTCTTTAGCGTCATATTCAGGATTATCTTCTTTGAGGGCGGGCTTTCGCGGCATAGGTGTCTCACAAAACACAGCAAGCTGCCCTAAAGCCTCTTCAAAATTATTTGTGAGAACAGGCAAACTATTCAAAACCGTCTGAACAAGTCCGCCTGTTTTAATGAAGCCGTTTGCTTTGCATTTGTCAAACAGACTCTCAAATTTTTGTTTATAATGGCTTACTTTGCCCGTAATATCTTTTAAAATAATCTGCGCTGCAGGATTTTTATTTAGATTGGTGTCATAACACAAATAGGCAGTTTCTTTTAAAAACTTCTGTTTATTCGTAATTGAACACAAAAATTCATGTGTGTTCAATATACTTTTTCTAAGTCCGTCCTGCCTGCGTGACGCATCAAAGGCCTCAATCAGCGCTTCAAAATCGGTGCGGTACTCCTGCGCCTCACTAAGCAAAACCTCATCAAGTGCTTTGGCTTTATACAAACTGCTCTGTGTCTCATCACAAACACTAAATGAAGGGTCAATATCCAATGCAAAAAAATACTGTTTTATAAGCTTTTTGCAAAAAGCGTGCAATGTACAAACATCGGCAATGGCCAGCCGCTCAATCTGCGAGATGATATTCGGATTACTTTCAGCCTGCTCATTCAGCTTACTGCCAAGTCTATTCAACATTTCAAGAGCGGCAGCTTCGGTGAAAGTAACAACCAGAAGTTCACTTATATCCACACCCTCACAAAGCTGACGGCAAACCCGCTCTATCACAACGCTGGTTTTTCCGCTGCCGGCAGAGGCCGGAACAAGCACATTTTTGTCGCTTGACTTCAGAACTTCTTTTTGAAGAGATGTGTATTCAATTTTCTTTTTAACAAGCTCAGTCATTACACTCACCTCCTTTTATGGAAGCGCATACAAAGTCCTCATCAATTTTTTGTTTAGGCTCTCTTTTAATATTTCCAAAACTCTGGTCAAAGCGGCAAATTCCAACATATGCACAATATTCACAAGGGCTTTTAGACAAAACCAGCGGGCTGGGCACCAAATTTCCGCTTAAAATATTTTCAGCGGCCTTTTTGGTCATCTCCAATACTAAATCCGCAAAAGCCACAAGCTGATCGTGTGTTAAAAGTTTTGAATGAGCAGAATGAAACGTAGCTTCGCCGTTTTTGTCGCTATTGCGTCTGACTTCTATAATCTCACTGCTCGCCCCTTCTTTAAGCCCCTTGTCACTCGACATTATAATATTGTGGTCAAAAAGAGTATAGCCCTTCAACCGATATATCCACTGCTGCGACTTACCTTTTTCAGCAGGCTTATTTTTTATGGGCAAATAATATCCGCCCGCGGGTTTATATTTTTTGTTAAGCACTGCCTGATATAAATACAGCTGTATTTTCTTTCCAAAATATAGCTCACTCAGGCTTGTCTCGGCAGAGCCCGTTTTATAATCTATCACCCTGAAAAAATCGCCCAAAGCATCAATTCGGTCAATCTGTCCTGAAATCACCAACGTCTTGTTACCAACTGTTATTTTTATTCCCTCGAGAGTGCCGCCCACGCCAAACCTGACCTCAGTATGAAGTGTTTTAAAATCACTGTTCTTTGCTTGGAAATTAAGCGCTGTGCCTAAACGAACCGCTTCTTTTCTAAGCCCCTGCACAGGCACCTTGCTACCCGGAAACTGAAGCAAAAGGTTATATTCTCCAAGCACCTGACCAATAACCTTTTCACTTACTTCCTTAACCATTTTATCATCTGCCGGCAACGTAATTTCTTTGTGAAGTTTTTCGGCAAACTTATGCATAATATTACCGATTGTCATAGCGTCAAATTGCTCAGAAAGCTTTTCCCTAATTCTAAGACCATACTTTATAAAATATAAAAAAGGACAGGTATAAAAGGTCTCAACTCCTGACGCGCTGATATTGTCTGTGTCAGTCAAAACTGAGACTGAAAGCTTATGAAAGTTCTTGTAATCAAGCAGCTGTTGATAATTTTTAAAATATGTATTTCTGTCTTTCAAACAACTTAAAAGAGTTGCATATTCCCTCTGGTTTATTACGTTTCCGCCGTCATAAATTTTACGTAATACTCCGCTTAATTTAGTAACCGCAAGTGTCACATTTGAGGCCTCTTCAACAAAGTTAAACCCGCCTGCTGCGGCTATTTGCAAGGGCTGATATTCACCTTTAACTTCACACAAAAACATATCCCGAATTTGCCCTACAAAAGGCGAAAAAACTTCCTTGGTGTTAGCTCCTTTTGTGTGAAATGAGACAAACAGGCGCTTTTGCGGGCTTAAACAAAGGTTATATAGCTTAAATCTCTCTCTTAAGTTGATAGTCTTTATGCTGGGCTCGATATTATATTTATCCTTCAAAATATCAATTTCTCTATCCAGAATTATACCGCAGTCCTGAAGCGTTTTGGGCATGTCACCGGCGTTTGCTGAAAGTATAAACAAGGTGTGAGTATTTTCAAAAAAGCTATTGCTGCTATCCCCCACAAACACACTGTCTAGGCTTATGGGCACGCTTGAAACATTGCAGGCGCTGCATCCGCTGTTTAATATATCTGCAAACTCATCAAGGGTGATTTTACTGTCACCCAAAACCTTTGTCATACTGTCTAAAATTTCACCAAGCTTGCCAAGCAGCTGCCCGTTTTGCTGCTGCTGTTTAAGCAGTCCCTGCTCGTTATATTTATCTGACAACTCATCCAGCTGCTGCTGAACCTTAAAGCTGCCCATAACCTGTTTAAGAGCCTCCGAAAACTCAGCAGTACTTCCGCTTTTTATGCTGAGGGGCTTTAATCCCTTTAAAATATTTTTTCTGACCTGATTATATACTGCGTATTCCTTTTCAGGAGTCATAATTTCTTTTTTAAACATCTGCCGCTCAAAATTATATTTGGTCAAAATTTCCTCAAAATCACAGGCGTCAGAAAAACTTATTCCGCTAAGATTGTTTTTGACCAAAGACATAAGCTCCGAGCGCCCGAATCCAAACCGCACCGTGTCAAGGCACTTGTTTACAAATTGCATTAAAACAGTATCACTTAAAGGTGTTGAGGTGTCCAAAAAACAGCTTATCCCAAACTCATCAAAAACTTTACTCACCATCAGCCGGTTTACTTCGAGATTACTTATGGCGACGGCAAAATCTTTATATCTCAGATTGTCTTTTACAACACCTTTTCTTATTATTTGAGCAGCCTTGGTGATTTCACTCAAAATATCTCTATATTCGCTCAAAAAAATCTGACTGTCTGTTATCTTTTGCACTGCCGGCTTAAACTTAAACAGATTGTCACCAAGATGCTTAAACTGACCGCTCAACACATTTGAAGCTGAAATAATATTTGCTTCAACCCCTATATTTTTTGCCATATTGATTATGTTTTGATAGGTGTCAGCAGGATAGATATTCTTATTATTTTCGTCCATATACAAAACGATACTGACACTCTTACACTGCCTGATGAGCTTTTCAATAATCCTATACGTCTGACGGGTAAAGCTGTCAAAGGCACATATATAAATATGCCTGTTTTTAAAATAATCATTGTCAAAGCCCACTTCAATCAGTCTGTTAAACTCGTCACCGCTGTCATACAAATTATTGCTTAAGAGATATTTATTATAGCTTTCATAAATCAATGCTAAATCACTCATCTTTTTAGATAAGTAATCCTGCCCGCCAGCAGCTTTTAATATTGTTTCAGGCAAAATATCACAACTTTTAAGCTGTTCTATTGTGGCATAAACTTCACCTGCAAAGCCCGAATTAAATAAGGACTTTGTAAAACACTTAAACCTGATTCGGTTTTCGTCAAGCAGTTTTTTTATTATCATAGTGCCTGAGATTTTATTAACCGAGCCGCTTGCCCCCAAAATCTTTTTTGTAAGGCGTGAAAAACTGAGCACCTCCACATTAAACAAACTTGTTGCCTCAAGTGCCTCAAAAACCGCCTTTTCATGAAAGAGCGCGAATCTGTCGGGCACAATAAGGGAGTGGGTACCGTCGTTCAAATTATTCTTTAGCTGCTGCATTAGTTTAACTCTGCCGCTTTGTGGGTTTTGAGAGAGAAAAATATTTAGCATACAAATATTGTAGCAGTTTTTAGGCTTAAAACAAAACAAAAAGTTGCAAAATGCTATTTAATACTATTAAGCTTTTTGTTGAGTGTTCCGTTAATGCTTTTAAGTTTTTCTATTTCTTCATTCTTCTGTTTTATGACTTTTATGGCCTCATGATAATTTTGCGTAGCAAATTCACACTCCTGCCTGAGCGTATCGCCCACCTCGCTTACGGCAGAATTTCTGATAAGCCTCACAAGTCCGCAAAAAAGCAGCGCTATCTCCTCTTCTGTGGCGATATTTTCTTTTTTCTCCGGTTTATATTCGTTTATATTCACAACTTTCTTTTCCATACCCTGAGTATTTACAGCCCGGCGCCTTTTATACAATAATCCAAAAATCAGCGGCAGCATAATTTATGGCGGGTTTTCATAAATTATAGCATGGAATATTTTTTGCATATAAAATCTCAACTGCCCGCAGTTGTGACAATAGAAAACCGACACTGTTATCTCGGCAAAATAGAGGACAGCTTCAGTGTTAAAACTGACGCTCCCGCATTTATAACCTATCAGCCAACCGAAACTCAATTTATGGGTGCAAAAACACTGCCCTACATAGTCAACTTTGACCCAAAAATAGTTACCAAAAATACTCAGGTGCAGGTGGTAACATACCCTAAAAATCACATAGAAATTCTTCTGAAACCCAACAACATAAATTTGTCTCCGCTGCCCTCCCAAAAAATAACAGTAGCAGGGCATACTTACACGATTAAAACCAGCGGGGGCGACAACAGCATAATTGAAATAAGTGACCGAGATGTGGTTTATAGCCACAGGTTTAGTACACCTCTTACTTCTTTTCGGGCACGTGCGGTGGGTCAATATATTGTATTTGAGGGTTTCGGCGCACGTACAAATCTGATTATACTCAAATCCTTCGAAGGGCTGACCCAGCAGTTTTCGGGCACGGTTGACGAGCTTGAAATAAAAGACTTCACGGTTACCGCCATAAAATATAACAACGATATAGCTAAACAAGGTATAAAACATACCATTAACCTTCAAAAAAATAACTTTGATATCACACAAAAAACAATATACCTAAACGGCCAGCCTCAAATGACAAATCATTCGCAAATTATCCCGTTTGCTTTCATCGAAGCAGTGCAGAGCAAAAACCACAACCTTTCAAGGCAATACCTGAGCCGCACTCTCAGTGACCGCCTCACTAATAAGCATCTTGAAGAATTTTTTAAAAATCTGGTTACCATCCGCCAGAACAGATACCTTACCGAACACAAAAACTCCTATGCCCTAATATTTAAAAACAACAAGAGTTATACGGCAAGGATATATAAATTTGACATAACCGGCGGCAAAATAGATAATATAACCGAACTAGAGTGATTTAGCACCAATGTGAATTTTTGAGGCAGAAAATAAAAATTTCGTATTATTCAAATTTGCTTTGTAAACTTTGTCAAAACATATATAATAAAACTATGTATATTTACATATCCATAGCGGTAATAGTATTTCTGGCAATACTTCTGACAATTGTGACCTCTGCTAATCAGACGGTCTTAAACAGATTTAAGAAGTATAATGTAATTATGGCCTCAGCCGGAATCACTGCCCAGCAACTGCTTTGGTTTTACAAACAAAAATATAACATGACTAAACTTAAATTTAGTTTAACCCTTGGCGAACTCAGCGACTATTACTCTCCGCGAAAACGTCTTATTGCTCTTTCTAAAAGCACCTATAACAATACTTCAGTTGCAGCCCTTGCCGTGGTATCACATGAATTCGGACATGCCATGCAACACAAAAACCACAGCTTCCTCTATTTAATGCACAGATTTGTGGGCTTCTGGTCAAAAGTGTTTGGCGTGCTGGTAATTCCCGCCACAATCGCGGGGCTCATCATGCTACTACCCTTTTTATACATCGAATATATCGGCGTATGGGTATTGGTCGGAGCCGGAAGCGCGGTGCTGCTTGGGCTATTAGGGAGACTTCTTACCATATCCATTGAGTATGACGCCTCAAACAGGGCAAAAAAGATTTTAAGTGAAAACAAAATTCTCACCGACTACGAACTGAAATATGTTGATAAAGTTTTGGGTGCGGCGGGGTTTACATACGTAGCAAGCTTTATAAGCACTATACTTGGCATAACATTTATAAAAAGGCTCGTCATCCGGCGCAGCAAAACAAAACAGTCTTAATAAAAAATTTTTTACATAAACTAAAAAATGCAAAAAGTTTTCATAGCGTCAGAGGAAAACTTTTTAGGAGAAAATATGTTTTTAGAATATTACATAATGGGAATAATCTTACTGCCTGCAATAATATTTGCCATCTGGGCACAAAGCAAGGTGCATTCCACCTATTCAAGATATTCGCAAGTAACTTCACGCAGAGGTACTACCGCGGCTGAGCTTTTGGAGCATCTTAAGCGTGTATGTTATCTTGAAAATATAACTATTAAAAAAGTTAAGGGTCATTTGACCGACCATTATAACTCACACACCAAAGAGCTGGCACTTTCAGACGGTGTATACAACTCTTCATCAGTAGCAGCTCTCGGAATTGCCTGTCATGAGTTTGGGCATGCTCTTCAAGATAAAGACGGTTACATTCCTCTAAAGCTTCGCCAGATAATAATACCTGTGAGCAACTTTGCTTCAACGCTGCTTATGCCGCTTGTCATAATCGGCCTTATCTTTGGCTTTGCGGTTGAAGGCGGAGGACTTTTAGGTGAAATATTTTTATGGAGCGGTGTGGTTCTCTTCGGCTCGGCAACTCTGGCCAACCTTGTCACCCTTCCGGTTGAATATAATGCCTCAAACAGAGCAATTAAAGTACTTCGCGACAGCGTTACTCTTGAAGAGGATGAACTCGTAATGGCCAAAAAAGTACTTAACGCTGCCGCCCTTACATATGTTGCAGCACTGCTTATATCTCTGCTGAACCTTGTCAGATTTCTTTTGATAGTTCTCGCGCATAGACGTTAGCAAAAAAATAACAAAAAACACCGCAATTTTGCCGGTGTTTTTATTTTACTATAAACCCAAAGTCCCAAATTCATCTTTATCACCCTTTTGGTTGAGCATTTTTCCCTTTACTCCGCTTCAACAATCAGATTAAATTTGACACTGATACCAGCATGGATTTTGGCTTCTATTACAAAACTTCCCAAAGCTTTTATGGGGCCGTTAAAAACAAGATCTTTTTTGTCAATAAAAATATTTTTAGCGGCAAGCGCCTCGCTGATTGCTCCCGCTGTAACCGAACCAAAAACACGGCCGCCATCGCCGGCTTTGATTTTAACAATAATGGTGATTCCTTTAAGCTTATTAGCTTCAGCCTGCGCAGCTTCGCGCTCCAGCTGTTTTTTGTGCTGGTCAGATGCCTGACGGCTCATATTTTCAAGCACATTGCTCTGATTAGCATCCTTAGCCAACCCCTTTTTAAACAAAAAGTTTTTGGCGTAGCCGTCGCTGACTTCCAGCACTTCTCCCTTTTTGCCTGTACCCTTTACGTCACTTATCAAAATTATTTTCATAATTTACCTCTCATAATCCAATTCTCTTTATATTATAGCATAATATTCTGCAGGCACTCTAGCCCAACCTTCTCCTGCAAAAGCTTATATATATGCCTCTGCTTAATTTTAACGCCTTTTTAGCATTTAGTCAAGACAAGTGCGCATAAACTTGAGTTTTTAGGCAATATTTATAAATGATATCAATTAAAACAGGCGTAAGCTTTAGTTAATTGATGGCCATTATGGAGGCAATATGGATATCAGATGCAGAAAAACCGGATGTAAGTATAACGATAAGCTTACCTGCATGGCACACGGCATAACAATAAGCGACGCCCTCACTTGCACACAGTTTGAAAAGGGTGATGGCGGCAAGGATATTTCCAGACAAATTTTTGACGAAACGCCGGATGTGGCCGAATATCGCCACAACAAAAAACTGACGCTGAGATGCAAGGCACATTGCCTTTTTAACAATCAATGCAAATGCATAGCCAATGGCATAACCGTAAACCCCATCAACGAAGTACCAAAGTGTATTACCTTTTTAAAGCCTTAAAATAATACCTGTCAATACAACAGCGTAGCACCTCACTGCGAAAAAAAATACCCCTCTTAGGGGTATTTTTTGTTTTAGAAAACTTCTATTATTAAGAAAGTTCAATAGTGGCGCCTGCTTCTTTGAATTTTACTTCAAATTCTTTAGCCTCTTCTGTCTTAACGCCTTCCTTAATTTTTGAAGGAGCACCGTCAACCAAAGCTTTTGCCTCTCCAAGTCCAAGTCCTGTGATTTCTTTAACAAGCTTAATAACCGCAATCTTGTTTGCGCCTGCGTCCTTAAGAGTAATGTTAAACGAACTCTTTTCAGCTGCAGCCGGAGCACCGTCAACTGCTCCGCCTGCCGGAGCTGCTGCTACTGCCGCTGCGGCACTAACACCAAATTCTTCCTCCAATTTTTTAACCAAGTCTGCAACTTCCACTATGGTAAGTTTTTTAATTTCTTCAACAATTTTGTTCAATTCTGCCATTTTTAATTTTCTCCTTTTTGCGGGGCCTTTCCCCACTTTACTTTTTATTTTGCGGAAATCCGCAATGATTTTTTGCAGGAACGTCCCTGCGTGATATTTTTATTTTTTTATGTCTGTTTCTTACGCACCTTTTTTTGCCACCGCATCGAGAGCACGCGCAAGAGCTGCAATCGGTGCATTAAGCATACCGAGCAGCTGAGCAATAAGAACTTCTTTGCTGGGAATTTTCGCCAGAGCTTCTGTCTCGGCTGACGACAAAACTGTGCCGTTTAAAATTCCGAACTTAATGCCAAGCTTCTGATATTCTTTGCCCGCCTTATAAAGTATTCCGGCAGCGGTGGTTTCATCGCTTCCAAACACTACTGAAGTTGTGCCTTCTAAAAGCTTTACGTCATAGTCCTTAATTCCGGCTTCATCAAGTGCACGCATAACCAGACGGTTTTTATATACCTTATAAGCTGCACCGCTGTCTCTCAGTTTTTTTCTAAGAGTAGTGTCCTGCTCAACGTTAATGCCCTTATAGTCCACAAAAATTACGCTTTTGCTCTTTTTAAGGTGCTGTTTTATCTCTTCAACAACAACCTTTTTTGCATCTATATTTGCCATATATGTCCTCCTTCTTTAAAATTTCTATCAAAAAATCCTACGCCGAAATAAGCATAGGATTTTAAAACACAGTTTTAAACTCATACTTACCTCGGCAAGCAACCATAAAGTTTTACGGGTTTCCCCACTTGCTGTCTTTGGCAAAAGATTTTTAGATATTCAAATTATACCACAAAAAATATTTTTGTCAAGAAATTTTCACATTATTCAACAGCACCCTTAGCCTGATTTGCATTTAAGGCTTCTTTCTCGGTTGACAAACTTGAATTATTATTAAAATAATTATTAATCTCTTCCATACTTACTTCAGCCTGTCCGTCATAGGCAAATTTAACAGCATCCTGTATAATCTTATAATTCTTATCCTCTCTATAACAATACAGGCAGTTTTCAGAGTTTTTCAACACATGCTCTTTTATTTTCTCTATTCCCAAAACACTTTCATACATAAAAGATGCCTCAAAACCCAATTTACTTTTATCTTTATTTGCATCTTTCCGTGTTAAATATGCCTGCCTTGCAGTATCTAAATCTGTATCCAAATAAATTATTTTTTGTTCGGCAAAATTAAAGTAATCGGTAATATAATCTATTCCATACATACTGCGTACGCCGCTTATTATACAAATATCAGCATTCGACGACAACACCTGTTCCTTTATATCCTCACAAAAAGTTTCATAAGTAAACTTTTTTAACAAATATGCTCCCGGATAAAGAACCATGGCAGCTCTGCTGTGCAGTTCCCAATTTCCTTGACGCGCCTTGTTATATGTGGGTGCTACATCAAAATACAAAGCATTACCGCCCTTAGCCATAATATTAGATAGTGTTGTTTTACCGGTTGCTTTGCGCCCCTCTACAAAAACTACTCTCATACCCGCTCCTATTTTTAATATATCATAAAACACAGCAATGTACAATACTTAATTTATAAGAACAAAAAACTAAGCACTGTTTGCTTAGTTTTTATAAAATATTAAACTGCACTTTTATAGTTTACTTTAACGCCCGGCCCCATAGTGCTGGTCAGAGTTACGCTTCTAAGATAAATACCCTTTGCACTTGCGGGCTTTGCCTTAATGAGCGCTGCCATAATCATTTCAAAGTTCTGAAGTAATTTTGAAACACCAAAGCTTGCCTTTCCGATACCTACATGTATTATGTTGTTTTTATCAAGCCTATACTCTACCTTTCCGGCCTTAACCTCGTCAATGGCCTTGGCCACATCAGTGGTAACAGTTCCGCTTTTTGGGTTTGGCATAAGGCCTTTGGGTCCCAGAACCTTGGCTACACGTCCTACCACACCCATCATGTCAGGAGTAGTTATACACACATCAAAGTCCACCCATCCACCTGTAATTTTGGCCACGATTTCTTCGGCTCCTACAATGTCAGCACCGGCCTTTGTGGCCTCATCTGCCTTGTCGCCTTTGGCTATAACCAAAACCTTCTTGCTTTTTCCCGTTCCTGCCGGAAGCACTACCGTGCCCCTAACCTGCTGGTCGGCGTTACGGCTATCTACACCAAGCTTTACGTGAAGCTCAACAGTTTCATCAAACTTTGCCTTGGCGTTGCCTAGAACAATCTTAAGTGCTTCAGACTGCTCATAGCTTTGAGTTTTTTCATAAGAACTCAACGCCTCTTTCATTCTTTTTGCTATTTTCATTTTTTCCTCCTGTGGTTAGCGGGCTATAAATATTGTTCACCCTCCCACTTTCTTTTTTCCACCTTTTTTCCTCAAAGGTAGTTTATGAGTGTCATTGAACCATTCTCTGCTCAGGCTGGTGTATAGGGGTATCACCGAACAATTCTGCAGACCACGCAGTGGTCGAAGCCCTAGTGAAGTGATACTTCCCGTACAACCGGCCTTTTATGCCAAAGTTTGGTAAAATGACACTTTTAGTCAACTAATCCGATACCCATACTCTTGGCTGCGCCAACGATTTCGTTTACAGCTGCCTCAAGACTGGCTGCAGTAAGATCCGGCATCTTGGTTTTTGCAATCTCTTCTGCCTGAGCGCGGGTTATGGTTGCAATTTTGTTTTTTCCGGGCTTAGCCGAACCCTTTTCAATCCCCAGAGCTTTTTTGATAAGCACTGCGGCGGGCGGGGTTTTCATAATAAAACTAAAGCTGCGGTCAGCGTTAATAGTTACAACAACAGGGATAACCAAACCTGCCTTGTCAGCGGTTTTTTCGTTAAACTCCTTGACGAAACTCGGAAGGTTTATTCCGTGCGGCCCAAGGGTTGAACCTACGGGCGGACCCGCGGTCGCCTTTCCTGCCGGCAACTGCAGTTTTACAATTGTCTTTTCCGGTTTTGCTGCTTTTTCTGCCATAATATTTTTCCTCCTTTGTGGTTTTAGCAAAATGCATAAAAATTTACATTTCTCCCACTTTATTAAATAATCGCCTATTTTTTAAAAGATAGTCCTATATTTCTATGTTTTTCCTTTATACTCATCTAAATCTTTCTAATTTGACTGAACTCCAAATCAACCGGAGTTTCTCTGCCAAACATTTCAACGTTTGCCTTACATCTTTTGCCTTCAAGGTCAACTGATATTACAGTTCCCACAAAGGTGTTAAGCGGTCCGTCTATAACCTCGATTTTGTCGTTAGGTTTGATGTCTATGTCAACGGTTATCTTTTCAAGTCTGAGCTTTCTTATCTCGTCCTCGGTCAAAGCCAGCGGGCGCCCCTTGGGTCCTACAAAGCCTGTTATTCCACGGGTTCTTGTTATGTTGTGCCAAATGTCATCGCCATATATCATCTTAACTATAAGATAACATGGCATAACCTTTCGCTGAACAAGCTTCTTTTTTCCGTTGCGCTCTTCAATGGTTTCTTCCATAGGTATGATAATATCAAATATGCGCTCGGTCATGTTATACTTTTTTATAACCATTTCAAGGTTTGTCTTTGCAACATTTTCATACCCTGAAAACGTGTGCAAAACATACCACTTTGCATCTTCTCTTACGCCCATATTACCCCCCTATTGCACCTATAAATAAATTATATAGCCAGCCCAGGAGCGAGTCAAAACCAAAAAGAACCACCGTAAAAAACAGCACCACCGCAATAACCACACCTGTGCTTTTTACTACCGTTGAAAACTTTGGCCATGTAACTTTTCTAACTTCGCTACCTGTTTCCTTAAGTCTTTTTACAAGTGATTTGCGCTCTCGTTTAGGCTTGCTTTGCTTTTTTAACTGTTTTTCACGCTCCGCTTCAGCCGCGGCTTTCGCGGCAAGCTTGGCTTCCTTGTTTTGGGCACGGAGTTCGGATTTTGTTAAAACCACGCCTTCGTTTACATTGCTGACCTCTTCTTCAACTTCAATTGTCTCAGCTTCAACTTCGGTCTCTTCGGTTTCAATCTCCTCTACTTCAGCCTCGGGCGCAGCCGCAACCCCTTGAGGCAGTCTGGTTTTACCCTTACCCTTCTTCTTTTTAGACATAATTAACCCCTCCGGTTATTACTTGGTTTCCTTGTGTGCAGTGTGTTTCTTGCAGAATCTGCAATACTTGCTCATCTCCATTCTGTCCGGGTTGGTCTTTTTGTTTTTGTCAGTGTCATAGTTGCGTTGTTTGCAAACTGTGCACTCAAGCGTTATTTGCGTCCTCATAACCTTAAACCTTTCTTTTAAAAATTTGCACTCTCGGAGTTTCTCATTTTTTAGTTTTTAAAATACCAAAAAATTAACACCCCCGATGCGAGTGTTGAAACATTGTAACACACCAAATATATATTGTCAATTACTTTTTGTAATTTTACCAAAGTTTTCAGACTATTTCTGACAAACAAAACATTAAAGAAGTCCCTTATGATTAGTCTAAATCGGCGTGTAAAAAAGGCATCGCTGCCTTTCTATGGATATAACTTGCTTACTTGACCAACCTGATTAAACTGACTGACTTGACCGGAAACATCTGCTGATTTTCTTATAGCAGGAATCATTCTCCTATTTTCAATCAGATAATCTGTCATTTCTGCACGATTAACACTATTAACTCCCTCACAAGTCACAACCTTACCTTGTATATTGGTCAAACTCTCTTTTTGCCCAAACTGCTTATTATACTCTTGTGTCCATGCCCGCAATAATTCCGGATATTCTCTGAGAATTTTTTCCTGCACCGCACGTCCAAAGTTTTTTTCGTCCAACCCTATGTCTGAAAGCTTTCTGCTAATCATATTTGCCTCCAGCTGCCCTTTGCAAACCCCAGCCAAAAGAATATCTACAGGCGAACAATTGCTGCCAAACGGAACCATATAAAAGTTTCCGCGATTATCTCCATACAGCCTAAAATCCCGCTCACGACCAGAAATCGGGTAGCTAAAATCATAATAAGTATCAAATATTCTAAAATTACCTGCTCTGTTAACCATATTAAAAGCCCCCCTCCCTGAAATCATTATTATTTTATCAAAGTAATGTCAATCTGTCAATAGTCATTTTATTTGTGTTGGAATGGAAACGGGAGCAGTAGGCTCCATCTTTCCTCCACCTTTTAATTTCAACACCGGTTTCTGCGGTAGCTCAATTACTACTTTAGGAGGTTCTGTAACCTGAGGCTGCTGCGTTTCTTGCATACGCCTTCGCATCATTTGATACATAAATATGTCGGCATAAGGATTACCCTCATCCTTCTTCTTTGGAGCAGGTTTTTTTACTCCCCCCCCACCTCCGCCGCCGCCAGCTTTTTTTGCACCACCGGCCTTAAACTGCCCTCCTTTGCTTGGTGCCTTTGCAGGCTTTTTAACAGGTTTTGGCTTGGGTTTTTGTTTGTCTGATGCAGCTCCTGCTGCTTTTTCCTTCTCTTTTTCTCTTTTAATCTTAAGCATTGGCTTCAATGTGCTCGGAGCCATCTTTTTAAGTGCCGCTTCTTTGCCGCTTTTCAGAATCTCCAACCGCGTTTTTATTTCGGCGGGTGTCACCTTCCGTCTTGCATTCTGATAAGCCCAATCCAGAGTGTCGGTTCTTATGTTGATTATATTATTAAAAACCTTTCGCACCTGCGGGTCCGCCAAATCTTCTTTTGCGGTAATATTATTCATCGCTGCAAATAGTATATCATTTAATACCTTATAACGTTCCTTTCCCGAAAGCTTTTCAAAAACACCCTTTCTTTCTTCAAGTCTTTTTATAAAAGCACTGAGCACTCTCTTTCCATACCCGCCCTGAGACTTTAGATATTCCATTATCTCATCAAAGGCTTTCTTTTCAAGGAATAACGCTTCATCGCGCATATTTTTTGCAAGCATCTTAAGATAAAGCTTTCTGGAGGCAATAGCATCAAATTCGCCGTTTTCAAACCGCTGACCGGCGTCATCGTCATCAGGCTTTTCATTTTCTAAAATATTAAACCTTAGCAGCATTTCGTTGTGCGTAGGTGTAACCTTTATAAAATTTATGCTGTCTATTTTTTCTTCATAAACCTCAAGATATGAGCCGCCCTCTTTATATACCTTTTCAACCAGATAAAGCCTTGCCCCATTGATATTAACCACAAGCTTAAATTCCAAGCTTAAAATATCGGGTATATTTGTTTTTAGCATATAGACGTCACTTTGATTTTCGTGATCCACCACTTTTTCAGTGACAACTTTAGGAAGGGAGCGCAGCTCATTTAAAATCTCAGACTCTATAATATATTTTCCTTCCCGATCATATATGCCCAGCCTGCTGCTGTTGATAACCTCAATTCTCTGACCCGGGCGGCAAACTTCTATGACGTCCATATCTTTTATTTCTTTTTCTTCGGGCGGCTCAGCAGGCTTTTCATCCTCAGGCAATCCCATAAGCTTTTCTAAAAGCTCACGGTCGGAAGCTCTCAGCTGCTCAATAGTGTCTTTCTCTTTTTTTTCTTCTGCCACAGTATTACCTCCTTTTATAGTCTCATTCAGCATTATTATAACACATTTTTTTCACAACTATAGTAAAATCTGAATACCGGCACAGTTGTGTTGAAATCTGCGTTCGCTAGACTTTATTTATGTAATTGGTTTACTCCAGCTAAATTATAAAATAACTGAAGTTATGTTAAAAGCTTAACTCTGTTAGTCTTTGTTCATTCAAGCATGACACTGACTTAATACGTTAAATTATAACATAATATGCTAAAAAATACAATAAAGAAAACCACCAAAGGCGGTTTTAATTTACAAATTATATTTTTAACAGCTCAGCTTCAACAAAGTCTTTCATTTCAGAAACCTCCATTACAATGTGTTAATATATAGCTCTCTTTATAGTTTCAGTCAATATTCAAATTTTCAAGCTTGGCTTTTTGGTCAGCCATATGAAGCTGAGATATAAGCTCTTCAATGAACCCATTCATAAAGTCAGTAAGATTATAAGCCGTATAATTTATCCTGTGATCAGTTATGCGCCCCTGCGGAAAGTTATATGTACGTATACGTTCGCTTCGATCCCCCGTGCCCACCTGCATTTTCCGGGTGTTGGCATACTCCTTATCTTTCTGACCCTGATAAAACTCATAAAGCTTGCTCTTTAAAATTGTCATAGCTCGGTCTCTGTTTTTAAGCTGGCTGCGCTCATCTTGGCAGGCCACAACCAGACCTGTTGGCAAATGCGTTATGCGTATTGCCGTTTCTGTTTTATTCACATTCTGCCCGCCGGCACCTCCGCTGCGATAAGTATCAATTTTAAGGTCCTTATCCAGAATTTCAAACTCCACCTCTTCAAGCTCAGGCAGAACAGCTACTGTTACAGTTGAGGTATGTACCCTGCCCTGTGATTCAGTCTCTGGCACGCGCTGAACACGGTGAACACCGCTTTCATATTTCAGGTTTGAATATGCCCCGCTGCCCGCAATGCCAATGACCGCTTCTTTTATGCCGCCAAGCTCACTTTCGTTAAGGTTCAAAATTTCCACCTTATATTTGTGACGCTCGGCATACATAGTATACATTCTCATAAGCCCATGCCCAAAAAGTCCGGCCTCATCTCCACCCGCTCCGGCCCTGATTTCTATGATAACATTTTTGTCGTCATTTATGTCTTTTGGCAGCAAAATTATCTTGGCCTGCTCTTCTAAGACCTCTATTTTGACTTTGGCATCACTTATCTCGGTTTTCAATAGTTCCGTAGTATCTTTATCGGGCCCTGTTTTAAGCAATTCTTCGGCGGCTTCTATGTCAAAGAAACACTGTTTCAGCTTCTTATAACACTCAGCAGCTTCTTCAAGCTCACTGTGTTCTTTTACCATTTTCTGCCAGATTTTTTGGTCGGCAATAATACCCGGATCGCCAATAAGGCCCCCGAGCTCATTATACTTATCAAAAATCCCCTTTAGTTTATCTAACATCTTTTATCCTTCATTTCAAATCTTTTTTCTCTCATGGAAGCATTGCAATACATCACTGAACAATCCTGCAAACCACGTATTTGTCCTAACCCCAGTGATGGGAAACTCGCTTAACTGCTCAGTTCCCCTTCTAAAGCCCCTAATGAAAGTTATTCACTGCGTCGCCTTACATTACTTTCTGGTTGCCTCGATTATACGCGGAATATTTGAATAATCATTAGTGACTTTTATATCCTTAAAGTTTTGTGTCAGAAGTTTCACAATCTCTTCCGCCTGCCCAATTCCTATTTCCAAAAATAGCTTACCGTATTCCTTTAAAAACTTTGGGGCCTCCGCTGCGAGTATCCTATAAAACTTAAGCCCATCGGCTCCTCCGTCAAGCGCCATAATCGGGTCATGCTCCCTAACTTCCTTGTCAAGGTTTTTAATTTCCCCCGTTGCTACATATGGTGGATTCGACACTATTATATCAAATCTTTTGGTCTCTTTCAAGTCTTTGAACATATCACTCAAAACAAAATTTACATTCGCCCCAAGGTTTATGGCGTTTCTGCGTGCAACAGCAAGTGCGCGCTTGCTGAAATCTACCCCTACAACAGATGCACTCGTGTTTTTAGCAACCGCAACAGCAATACATCCGCTGCCTGTGCACATGTCAAGCACATTAAATTTTTCTTTTTTCTTATTGACATAGTTTACCACTCTTTCAGCCAGAATTTCGGTTTCGGGCCGGGGAGATAAAACAAAATCATCAACATAAAACTCTTCCCTAAAAAATTCTTTACGCTTCAAAATTTTGTCAAGAGGAGTACGTGTAAGGCGCCTTTTTAAAAGCTCCCTTATTTTATTATAATCCGTGGGCCTCAACTTTCTTAAAAATAATATATCACTGCGCTTAAGGTTTAGAGCCTGAGCAATCAAGAGATCAGTTTCTGACGTATCATCAATGCCCGCGTTCAAAAGCTCAGTCTTAACCTCGTTATAGACCAAACTAAACTTTATGTCATCTTTTGCAAAGTCTTCTGCATTAAGCCCATTTATCTTGTCAAAATTAAGTTCCACAACTTCCTCCATAGCGGCTTCGGCAATCCTAAGGTGCTTGCTTTCGCACTTGGATATGCTAAACCAACTCAGCCACACAAACAGGTAGCTAAAATATCTCATCGGCACAAAGCGGCCTTTTGTATATTCTATAACAAAAAGCACTTCATAGGCAAGACAAATAATCAATATGCTGGCGATTATATTAAAAACAACCCCCAAAAGACCCGTGCCCAGAAATGTGAGAACGGGAATCAACGAATAAATCAATATGAGGCTCAATATAAAAAAGTTGAAGGGAGATAGGGCCATATAGGGGCTTGCATACAAAACCTTTGAATACTTAAGTGAATTGCCGTAAGAATAAGCATTGCACACCTTGTTTACGGCATAATTATACTTAAACAATGTTTTGCTGACAGATATATTCTTTAACAAAACAAACAGCATAAATAAGCACGCTATCTTAAAAAACACACTGACTATAGTGAGCGTCTGGGTATCATTTACTCCAGCTAGAGACAACAAAAGATTGAACAGCATAGGGAAAACTATAAACACCCCCAAAATAAGGCAGGTACAGATTATATAAAAAGTGCGGCTGCGCTTTTCAAGAAACTTCCGGTTTTTGGCACTCTTTCGCGCAGCACTTACATCAAAATGAGTATATGATATGTCCAGCAGCCTAAACCACAGCCATATATAATAAAAAAACAAAATAATGCCACGGATAATCGGAACATGCTTTATGCCTCCCATAAACCGGGAGACCTTTACCGAATATACTTTAGTTTCAAGGTTGTTGAAAACCGCGTATGCTCCGAGTCCGTTCAGCACTACACATGCACCGTTTACAATTCCAAAACCCAGAGGAGTAAATTTAAACCTTTTCATATTCAGATTATGCCCAGAAATGGACTAATAATAACAAATATTAAATTTTTTCAGGCCGTTATACGGCAGACCAGCACAGTCATGTCGTCTTTTGGAATGTCGTGATTAAGCTCTTTAGCTCTATCCAAAATTTCTGCTGCCATTTCCTGCGGATTTTTGGTACTCAAATTATTTATATACTGCTGCAAATTTTCAGTGGTCTCAAAAGCGTCCGAAATTCCGTCACTTGTCAAAACTATCATATCATTTACTTCAACTCCGGTGCGGCTTATTCTGGGTTTAATGTCCTCTAAAATCCCAAGAGGAAGTGCCCCGCTTTCTATTATGTCAGTCATATTGCCATGCTTAATAAATCCGGCCGAGGCTCCAAGCTTTACAAAATCCACCAGGCCAAGGCTTTGGTCTATCACACAAACATCAAGTGCCGAAAACACATCACTTCTGCCGAGATTAAGCAGTCTATTGACACTACTGAGCACCGTATCGTTGTCAAAACCCGCTTTATAAAAATTTTCAATAAGCCCGATAGCGAGGCTGCTTACTTTCTGTGCCTCCTCCCCTGCTCCCATGCCGTCACAAACAGCCAGCAAAAATTTTTGATTGTTTATATTCGTCACCGAATGTGTATCCCCGCCCACAGCATCGTTATTTTTAAACGCCTGAGCAAGCCCAAAGGCCACCTGATATCTTGGAGCCACCTCAAAAATCATAGTGCTAAGTCCGCTGACTTCAGTGGGTCTGATATCTGTCAGCATAAAGCTGGCCCTACATATTTTATTAACAGTTTTTAGGATTTCACTGTTTTCAGCGTCAGTATTTTTAATGGCTATATTTATACCAAGCTTTTCGCCTTTCTTATAGACAAACACTTCATTAAGCGTAATTCCCAGATATTCAAGTTCATCCTTTATTTTCTGCGCCAAATCGTAGTCAAATTCAAACCTGCTGCCAACTTCGTCAGAAAGATTATTCAAAACCCTGCTAACTCCCAGAAGCTGTTCAGCAATCAAAACTCTGCTGCTGTCAAGATTTGTTATGGTGCTGCTATACTCTTTATAACTGTTAAGCAGTCCGTTTACTGCACTCACAAGCGTATTGACCTTAACGCACTTGGTGGTGAGAGTTTGAGGTATATCCAACAAAGTTATCTTACCCTTTTCAAAGCCGGTGTTAATAAGGCTTATAAACACGTCGTTAAATTCGCCGTTCATCTGTCGCAGGCACCTGGATTTTTCGGGACAATTGTCGCACACACCCTGAATAAGCTCGCATGTAAGCATTTTTTTAGCATCCTGAGCCGGCAGATTGCCTTTGACAAGGCTCCTAAAAACCCTGTCCATTTCATAAAACACATCAGCAGTCTGCTTCAAAGTTTTGCTCACTGCAACTTTGTTGTCTGAAACGATATTTTGAGTGATATAGTTTTTACCCTCATTTTTAGTAAACACACTCAAATGCTGCAGCCATTTTTCAGGCACAATCAAAATGAGCGAGCATGGGACCATCACAGCTACAATATCAAGAATACCAAAATTTGAGAACGCTCCAAAATACAGCCCCATCAGCACGGTAATTAAAGTTACGACTATACTTGAATAAAGCCTTATGCGTGTTTTAAAGATTGTACTAAGCAGCCCCATACTGCAAATCAGTGATATATATGCATGTTCCCCCGACCCAAACGCAAGCCCAAGCCCTATGCTCAGCGACAGCATAGCAGCATATCCGGTGGGGCAAGTATAAGTAACCAGAAGTATCACGCTTGCGGCCACAAGTAAAGGTAGGTTGAAATCTCCGATAATAAACCCGCTAAGGCCGCAAAAAAGGCCCATCAAAATTATACTTCCGCAAATGCCTTCGTCAGTGCTAAGACGTAAGTTTCTGCGTTTATTTAAAGCTCTTATAAAATGAAAGGATGATAGTGCAAATATCATATTAAATGCTGTTGAAATTATGCTGTATATCAAGTCACTACCCAACCCAAAATATAAAAACGGTATACTCGCCAGAGCACAATATAGGGGCAGCAGCCACGCCACACGCTTTTTGTGACTTTTGTGAATTATAGATATCAAAATTCCGATTATTGCTGCTGCGCAATAAATAATCGCTGTTTCAACCGAGATATTGCTAAGCACTCCGCCCAGCATAAAAGGTATGGTTATAAACAGCATATCACGCCTAAGAACTGCTACTGCAATATAGAGCCCCAGCCAAAAAGGATACAGTCCGCTTATTTCGGCGCACCCCAGCAGCCAAAACACCAAAAGCCACCCCAAAAATTTAAGCACGGTTTTAAATATCTTGTTATTAAAAGCTTCTACCATAACTTCACCTCATCTCTTATACTGTTTTTCCAATTCCATCTATATCAACAGGCAAACACTACTCACCTCTTTCCTCTTCCCTTACAAGGGCTGTGTATATTTATTTCCGAAAGTTTCGCTGCTACGAAGTTTTAAGCCTAAGTGAAGAGATATATATTCAAAGCCCCTAACCGCTTAAATTTAATTATATAAAAATAAAAAAAATCCGCAAAAGCGCATTTTGCGGATTTATGTTTTTTAAAAAAGATTTTTGCCAAAAACTCAAAACATTTTAAGTTCTTTATGCTGCTCTTCAAGGGACTGCTTTACCGAACCATTCTTAAAGAGAATAAGCAAATTTTCATCGGGCTTTCGTGGGAATATATGCACATGCAAATGCCCTACTATCTGCTGGGTGCCTACATTGGTCACAACATTGACACCGCTGAAGCCGCAATTATCTATATAGTGTTTTGATATTTTTTTAGTGGCTTCAAACACACGCGCCAGAATATTATGGTCACAATCAGTTACATTTACAAAATGTTTTTTGGGTATAACCAGCGTGTGCCCCAAACAGTCGAGCGCAATATCCAAAAACGCAAGCACATTGTCGTCTTCATAAATCTTGTAACACGGAATCTCCCCCGCCACAATTTTACAAAAAATACAGTCTTTCATAAGTCCTCACTCAGGCAGCAAGCAAATTCAAAGGCGCTACGGCAAACAGCGGTCCCGGAGAGATAAGAACTCCTATCTGACCGACCTCAGGATTGCGCTTAATTACAAAGTTCACAACACCGTCAATCTCTTCAAAGGTGAACCCGTCTGCCAGCCTGCTGGCGTTTGCATACATGGGGTCATCACTTTGCGGCTGGGTCAGAAGATATACAAATCCGGCTGGGTTTTCGGTATTTCCGATAAGAATATTTGCAAACAATTCACCGATTGGCTGATTAAGGTCAGCAAGATTACCGATATCTGCATACCTGCCAATAAGGTCAAACAATTCCTGAGTACCCTTTGCGTCAAGATTGTTAAGACCCACTCCTGCGTGTTCAACGGTATAGTCACAATCACCAATCTGAGTTATGGTGTTGGTAGAGCTGATATACAACTTGTCGGGTAGCCATCTGTTGGCAAATCCAAACCCGTGTTCTTCTATCAATTCTTTTATCGGCGCAATATCTACGCTGGCCACTATATTAAAGTTAACTGTAACATAACCTGTAACCTCATCCGTCACAAGGTCGCTGAACTTAACTTGCTTTAGCTGAAAGTTAAGGTCGTTGACATTAAGCCCCATAATTTCAAAATCAGTAAACTCACTCATGCCTCTCATAATATTGTTTACAACTGCAGCAAGCTCGGGCCCACTAAGCTTAAGGTCATTTCCAAAAAGCCCCTGCCATTGTGATTCATCTTCAAGTTCATCAAAATACTGTGCATTTATGTCTATGCTGATATTGCCTTCTGCGTCCTCAGTATACAAAAATCCCAGCCCCGCGGCATCCAATTTGTCCGCAGTGCTTCTCAAATCCTGACTGGTATAAGGACTGTCAACTATCTTGCTTTCATCATAATTTCTTAAAGCGTTCACTTTTTTATAGATATCAATAACATCTATACCAAATGCAAACCTCAAAACAAGATATGCTATAACCACCAAAATTACAACGGTTATAACAATCCCCAAAAGTATTTTTAGTAATGTGCCTAAGCACGAACCTCCCTGTTTTGCCATAAAAATCCCTCCTTATGTTTATAAAATTTGTTTGGTCAGCTGAGGTATTTATACTCCCCCATTCTCTAATATAAATTCGCCCTTGCCCACAAAATATGATTTTGTATATAAATATTTACATTTTTGCCCAAACAAAACCTATCACGCATTCAGTATACTATAATATTTTCCAAAATGCAACCTTTGAGGCATAAAATACAAACAAAAACTCAATTTTATATCAATTTTTCAGAGGTTTTCAAATAAATACTAGACACAAGCCCCCGCGTGTGATAGAATAATAAAATCAAATACTGTTTATGCACCCTTAGCTCAGCTGGATAGAGCGTCGGTCTACGGAACCGAAGGTCAGCGGTTCGAATCCGTTAGGGTGCACCACAACAACACACACATAAGACGCGTCTTAGCAAAATCAAGAAACATACTAAAATTAGTTGATATTACAAATATTAATTTATTAAGTTAAGGGAGAGAAAAAAATGAAAAAAATCTTAATGGGTGTGTTGAGTTTAGCATTTATGTTTACTGCAGTCTTTTTTTCCGCTTGCGGTGAAGCACCCATTGTTTGGACAAGTGTTTTTTCCGGTGTTGACCAGGCGAAAATAATAAGTATATCTCATGATGAGATTGTGATTACCGACCAAGTAATTTTACAGGAATTTTATAATGAGCTTGATGCACTTACTATGAGAAAATCGGGGGCACTTGCGGCAGGCGCAAAAATAACAGAAGGTTATAAGGTTGTTGTTAAATATTATACAAAATCACAAAATAAAGAAGAAACTTTTGATATTATATGGCAATGCATTGAACACGGCAAATCAAAAAGCTATCGTATTTCGGCACATGGTCTTAGTGCCGCAAACCAATCAAAGACTGTGCTTTCAAAATATTTTATAACGTAAGAAAATTTCATTGCGTTTCAAAAACGCGTGTTATTGATTATATATTCCAAAAACCAAAATATATTGTGATAAAAATATAAAAAGTCACTTGACATTACAAGTGACTTTATGTTTTATGTTTATTCCCTCTCTTGTCGTATTTACTTTGTCAAACCTAATAGCTCCCTCATGTCGAAGCTCTCGATAATCAAAATCTTTCATTTGTGAGGTTCCTTTTAGAATTCCAGCATCAAACTTTTAGCTACTTTGCTATAAAGTCTTATATTTTTTAGACAGAATGAGTAATAAAATTCTGGAAATTGACAACGGAGAAGCAATAATTTACAGCACAAATTATTCTGGTTATCTAGAAGAAAAAGAAAGAAACTTTCAGAAGAGCAAATTAATTATTTCGCTGATGTAGGGATGAATAGAAATAGCTCAAGGCACTTCTTTATTGAGTATATAAAAACATCTAGTAAACCCTGCATTACTTCAATTTATTAATAAGAGTTACTTCTTTTTCTGTCAAACCCTCTTTTCCAACCGAACTCAGCTTTATGTTCGGTTTAGTTTTTTCGCCATGAAAATCACTTCCGCAAGAAACCAGAAGATTATATTTATCGGCAATTTGCAGAAATTCCTTAATGTCTTTTTCGGTATGTGTATTATAATAAGCCTCAATACCATCCAGCCCCTTGGCCGCGAGCTCTCTTATTATAGAATCTATTTGGCTATAGGTTAAATTATAGTCATACATTATTTCTTTTGGATGAGCAACAAAAGCAAAGCCCTTGGCTTGTTTGATTATTTGTATAGCCTCAACTGCTTTTATTTTCATTTCAGACATCGAAAATTTTTTTAAATATTTATCAAATGCCTCTTTAACTGAACTCACCAAACCTTTTTGTATTAGTATATGAGCAATATGCGGCTTGCCGATACAAGGTCTTACTTTCAATATGTTATTTATTTCCTTGTCTTCAATTACAATCCCGAATTCCTGCTTTAAGAAAACAAGCAGTTTAGATACCCTTTCCTTACGCATCTCTCGAAGCCTTGCAACTCTTTGCACAAATTGTTTGTTTTTAATATCAAATCCGTAGCCCAGAATATGCATTTTTTTATTATTATGAATTGTAGAAAATTCTATCCCTGTTACAAATTTCATCCCTTGAGGAACAAGATTATTGTTTAATATTTCAACACAAGCCCGAAATTCATCATGGTCAGTTATAGAAAAGACGGTAATTCCCGCCGAATGAATTTTCGATATTAATTCATTAACCTCATAATCACCATCAGAATGGCTGGAATGAATATGTAAATCTATCATTGTGAAACCTCTTTACTTAAGCCTAGTATGGTGCCAACTTTGTCTTTTGTTGCATTTACCAATTCATACGGCTCGTTATATCTATCTGTGTTGTGGGGCTTGCCTACAACACTTTCAAAGACAAAGGTTATTGCCAAACCTCCATCTTCATTTTTCTCTAACAATTCTCTGTCGTCAATATTCTGCGGGTCATAAATCCGCATTAACGCTCCGTGCTTATTTGTCTGCACATTGTCATATAAGTCAAGCAGTTTTGCTTCCTCAGGCATACACTCCACACCACAATCTTTTTTCACACGAATTCTTTCAATAGAATCTTTTACTTCTTTTTTTGCCTTTTCATCGTCTGAACATAATACTTCCATCTTACTTGTTAAATATTTTATACTTGCATCTTCCCGCTCTTCATTTAGCGACTTAAGTGCCCGAACGGTGCTTTTTAAACATATGGATGATATTTGTTCATCAACTTTCTTTGCACATGGGTCATTTGCTGGTCCCAATATCTTTCCGTCTTTGACGGATAATGTATGAAGCGGTATAGGCAGTTCACGCAACGGTCCTTCATTGCTAAATGCTTTGCAATATGAGAATTTTTCCGGGCATCTGACTGCCAAAAAAAGATACGAGAAGAAAGGCCCTTCACCGAATTCTTTCAGCAATTCATCCTCAACAAACCTAGGCGGTTCATTTTTAGCCATCAACTCATTTGCTCTGTCATTGTTTCTTGTTCTTGCAATTTCTTCACAAACATGAACCAAGTTTAATCCAATAGAATACTTCAGGGCTTCAAGTTCCATAATCTGTTTATAGATTTTGTGCGGTTTCTCTCCGATTTTCTCTAATACAACATCCAATTTATGTGGCGCGGCTGCGGCAATCACTTCCTTAATTATGTCTGTACTTATGTTATGCATGTTATCATGATTAATGTCACAATCAAAATCCTCAGCTATACGCTTTTTAATGTGGTCGGCATCTGCATGGAACGCACGCTTGTCTTTTGAAATATGCTCACTCGTAGTTGATTTTCCGGCACCGGCCGAACCAATAACTAATGTAAGCCTTGAACGTCTGGAAACATTAGGGTCATTCAGCTGCTTTTGTATAATTTTATTAATTTCTTCCTTTTTCCAATTGTTAATTTCATCCTCGGTCGGGAAATTGTCATTCTTCTTCATTGAATTAACTCTTGTTCTTGTATCTTTAATGCTTTCTTCGTTAACAATCGGCAGAGAGGTTTTCTCTCCGGAATACTTTTTTATTAGGTTCAGCAGCACATATTTATCGGGCAGAGAAATAAGAGACAACAAGGCTTTCTGCTCTTCCAAAGAAAAGCTTTCTTTCGTGCTTGGTTCTACTTTCTTCCAATCTACCATATGTACTCCTATCTAAAGGTTTTTTCTTGCAACTCTTCCTTAAGGGCAGGTATTTCATACTTGGTAAGTCCTATTAATTCAACAGCAATATTTTCTTTTTCTGCCTTTATACTATCCGTATCTAGTTTGGTTTCTTTTTCTTTAAAGTCTGATTGGACTTGCTTATAATGGTCAGAATCTTTTTCAAATATTTTATCTATTCCTTCAGGTGTATACATGTGCCAGAAGAGGCCGACATACAACTCTTCCATTCCCAACCAATTACTTATTAACTCCACTCTTACCTTAAAATTTTTAAGATCTTCTTCATAAGCTTCTCTTATCTCATTAACTCGATCTTCGCCCAATATAGCACCTGCATCAAATGTTTCAATTGGAGTGGACACAAATTTCCCATAGGCATTTACATTTTCTTTGAGTATTCTTGCAACAAACAAATTATAGTCGAAGTTATGCTTGTCGCAGAAATCTTCGCACTTATCATTAAAGTCTCTTATCTGGTTTGGGGTCATAGTGTTACCTCCGTTATTGCTCTTACGTTTTTATTTTAGCATAATAAGTAGATTTTAGCAAGTTTAAACATTTACTTCAAGCCTCTTTCAATTTGTACAAAACAGGCTACCCCCACAAAACATTTACTTTAAGTCTTAAATTAGTTTAAGCAAACAAAAGTCGTTAGCCTACCTAACGATTTTTGTTTATACACCAGAAATATGTTAATAATTAAAAATATGGAAAACAATTATTTTAAATTGCCGCAGATGCCTGAGCGGCCTGCGGTTTCGGCAAGTGCAGATTATGACATTGTGATTGTGGGCGGCGGCCTTGCAGGGCTTGCGTGCGGATATGAGCTGCAGTCGCGCGGGCACAAGGTTTGTATACTTGAAGCGGCGCGGGTGGGCTCGGGTGAAACCAGCCGCTCAAGCGCCATTATCACCTTTGCTCATGACCCGATTTACTTCAGGCTTATAAAAAAGCACGGGACCCAAACCGCTGCCGAGTTTTTGCGCCTGCAAAAGCTTGGAGCTCAAAAGCTTGAGCAAATCATAATGAAAAACAAAATCGACTGCGAATATACCCGGGCCAATTATACTATGTTTGCCGCCACCGAAAAGGGAGCTAAACAAATACGGCAGGAAAAAGAAGCCTTCAAACAACTGAATGAGCCCTTTGTTTCCTCACTTGAACCCGAGCTGCCTCTTAACATAATTGAACAGCTTGCCATCGGAAATCAGGCACATCTGAACCCAGCCAAGTTTATTGCAGGGCTCTCTAAGGCTTTTGAAAAGCTTGGCGGAAAAATTTATGAAAACTCCCACGTAAAGTCTGAACCCAAAGAAAACCATGTGGAAGTAAACAGCTGTTCAATCGGTTTTAAGCATTTGATAATTGCAAGTCACTACCCATATATAAACATTATGCCGGGATTTTATTTTTTAAAGCTATACCAGCACCGAAATTGTAATATTGCCTTTAATAACGGAATAAAATTAAATAACATATATGAAGGCACTGATGACGAATGGTATGAATTCCGCCCTGTTAAAGACGGGATTTTGTGCGGAGGCGGAGCCGGGCGTACAGGAACCGGAAAATATGAAAGCAGATTTAAAAAGATGGAAAAGTTTTTGTCAGAGCACCTCAAAGTTATGCCCCATCACATAATGACCCGTTTTGCCGCTCAAGATGTAATGACCTTTGACCTGATGCCGTTTGTAGGCAAATACAGCGTATCATGGGATAATGTATATGTGATAACGGGCTTTAATAAGTGGGGATTTACCAACTCTTTTGCAGCGGCACAGATTATATCAGACCTGATAGATGGTAAAATATCAGACAGCATTTTCAGCCCGCAGAGGGCAAGCATGCTTATGGCACCCATTAAAGCCGCGCAAAATCTGAGTGATGTCATTTCAGGGTTTGCGCAATTGGTTTTTAACACCGACCGGAAGAAGTTTGAAAACATAGGACCCGGTCAAGGAGCGATAGTAAAAGTCAAGGGCCATCGCGTGGGAGCATACAGAGATGATGACGGAAGGCTGCACTGTGTTTTAGCAGCGTGCCCACATATGGGCTGCGCACTTACATGGAACAAAGACGAGCTTTCATGGGACTGCAAATGCCACGGTTCGAGGTTTGATTATGATGGGCGGCTGCTAAACGGGCCGGCTTTAATAAATCTGGAGAAAAAAGACAATGTTTAAAAAAGCTTTTAACACACAAAACTATTTGGGCAAAAACAAAACCGACTATTTTGAAGGGTGGTATTTTCGCACTGCGAGAGACCATCCTTTTTCTTTTATTGCCGGAGTGAGCAAAAACATGGCGGACCCGCACAGCTTCATAATGTTTATAAGCCGGGCGTTCAGTCATTATTTCAGATTTGATTTAAGTGAATTTAAATTTGACAAGCAAAATATGACCATCACCATAGCAAAAAATATATTCAGTCTCAACCAAATTACAGTAGACTTACAAGATGCGGGCATAACTCTCTGCACCCATCTAAAGCTTTCAAATCACAGCTTATTTAAAAAAAGCATTTACTCACCTTCTGTGATGGGTCCGTTCGGATACCTTAAAATGCGTTGCAACCATGCTGTAATTTCACTAAAACACAATGTTAGCGGAACGATTGCATTAAATAACCAGAAAACCAAAGTAAATTCTTTAGGATACATAGAAAAGGATTTTGGAAGCAACTTTCCCAAAAACTATGTGTGGGCGCACGGAATGAATAATGAGCTCAGCATAATGTTTGCCTACGCCCATCCGCTTACTTTGGGGATGCGCGGATTTTTGTGTATTATTCTTCATAAAGGAAAACAGTATAATTTTTCGCTCTATACCTTAGCAAAACTTAGCATTACAAAAGAAAGTGAGCAACACTTTAAGGCAAAACTCAAAAAAGGAAAAAACTATATTGAGTTTGATATTAAAAATAGTACCAAAGGTCACATCCTGCCGGCTCCGGCTGAAGGAGGCAAAATGAAAGACGCCATAACCGAAAGCCTCAGCGCCGAGATGTGCGGCACATTTTGTGTAAGAGGCTTAAAAATCTCTTTCAGTTTTCAAGCGGCGTATGAGTTTGTTTCACAGTCTCATGCCGTTTAATTGACACTAAAGCTTAAAATATGATAGACTTTATTAGGCTCAAGCCTTGGGAGGTCTATGTGATAAACATACTCTATTGCACCGATAATAAGTTTTTCGTTCAGCAGCTACTCAGCGTAATATCGCTTGCAAAATATACCAAAGAGCCCCTCAACGTAATAAATCTCACAGGAGAAATGAGGGAGTATAACCCCAAAGGACGTTCAACCACTCCGGCGCAGGATGCACTGCTCACAAAAATTTTGAAGCAATCAAACCCCCAGAGTGTTTTCCGCTCTGTTGACGTAAGCGGTCTTATGAAAGAATATCTTTTAAAGGGCCCAAACATACAAAATAAATATTATAAATACTCGGCTTATGTGTCAGTACGCCTTTTAGCCCATCTTGTGAGCGAAGTGCCTGACAAAATAATATATCTTGATGCCGACGTTTTTTTGAATGACGACATAAAAAAGCTTTGGGATATTGACATTTCAAACGTAGAAATCGCCGGCAGGCGTGACGACTTCAGAATAACCAGATATATGCAAAGCGGAGTCATGCTTTTAAACATGAAAAAAATCAGAGAAAACGGTGTGTTTGACAGAGCACTTGAGCTTGTGGCCACCAAAAAATATATATGTTATATAGATATGAGCGCAATGAATACCGCCTGCAAAAAACGCAAATTAATCAGTAAAAAACTCATACCTTACAAATGGAGGAAAGGCTGCATCGCTCATCATGTGTGCGCTCTTCGCGAAGGGAAAATCCCTTTCACCAAAAAATGGTGGCACCGCATTAAGATTGACGAAACCGACTTCATGCGCAAGCTTCAGCCTCAATATATCTGGATATACGACGAATTCGACAAAATTAAAGCCCAAAACCCGCAGTGTTTTTAAACCAATCAGGCGGAGGCATCCACACCAAAAAGTTTTCAGTGCGGTATACACGACCAAGCAAACTTGGCACACGCAGCCCTCTGACAATGATGAAAACTTTTGATAAGGAGACTTTATGAAAGCATATATAAGTGCCGGAGGAAAAGGCACACGATTTTTAGAAATTACACACGACGAAATCCCAAAACCTATGGCCCCAATGCTGGGCAAACCAATTTTAGAATATGCAGTTGACGTGATGAAGAAAAACGGGGTGGACGAAATCTTTTTTTCGGTTGGTCACCTGCACCAAAAAATAGAAGAATATTTTGGCGACGGAAAAAAGTTCGGCCTTAAAATAAATTATATCCTTGAAGACACTCCCCTAAGCTCAGGCGGAGCATTATATTATTTAAAGGATAAAGTTGATGGCGATTTTATTGTGGCAAACGGCGATGTAATATTTGATATAGATATTAAAAGGATGCTCGATTTTCATAAGGGGAAAGGCGCGCTTATAACCCTTCTGACACAGCCCACTAACCACCCGCACGACTGCGACCTTATAATCTTGGATAAAACAACCAAACGCGTGCTGGGTTTTGACAAAAAAAACCAGCCCAGAGCATATGACTATTTCAATCAAGCCAATCTCGGATTTTTTATCATAAACAAAGAAGCCCTAAAATATTTTAAAGAGCTTAAGCCCGTAGGCATGGAGCACGATTTCATCAACTTCTATATCCAAAACACCGACAAAGTATTTGGTTATGAGTCTTCTGAATATATACAGGACGTGGGCACACCTGAGCGATATACGGCGGCTCTTAAAGATATCGAGAGCAAAGTAGTAAACAAACGATGTCTCACCAACCCTCAAAAGGCAGTTTTTCTGTCTGCTGAAGTGCTGACCAACAAAGACATAAAAAATATAGCAATCGGAGATAAATTCACAGATAACATTATTAATTGCTTTAAACAGCTGCGCTCAGCAGGTTTTTTAATCATCGCAACAGATGACAAAGATGCACGAGAGTCTCAAGAACTAGAAGCAATATATAAAAACTTTTCAAAACGGCTTGGTGAATCAGGCGTATTTTTTGATGATTATTTCTATTATGACACACTTGAAAAAAACATTAAGCTTGCATGTGAAAAATATTCAATTGAACCAAAAACTTCTCATTTTCTGGCACGTTGCAAAAACATAAACCTAAATATAACGACCCATGTTGTGAGCAACGAACACGGGACTTCAGATATTATTCAAAAAATTATTAAAAAATCAAACTAACCTGCGGAGGAAAACAAAAAAATGGAAAACAAAAAACTTAACATACTAATGGCTATGGATATGTATTTGCCGTCGATGGACGGCGTAATAGCCACCATGCAAAATTATCTTAAATGTATGAAAAAAATGGGACATAATGTTGCAGCCGCGGCACCGGGAGCGGGCAAAAATTACAAAGATACCGAGTCTTATCCGATAATACGTTCACGCGCAATCAAACTCCCTTTTTACGGCGGCTATTATGGAAAACCTGTGGGAGACAAAGAATTTGAGCGTAAACTTGATGAAACCAAGTGGGATATCATTCATATGCACTCCCCTTTCAATATGTGCAAGTTTATGATAAACTACGCCAAAGCACGTAATATTCCCATTGTGGCCACATTTCACACCAACTTCAGACCTATTATGCGAAAAATTATAGGTCCGCTTGCCGAAATTATAATCAAAAACATTGGAAAACGTCTGAGCAAGCTTGACGAAATATTGGTTATATCAGGCGGAGTAAAAAAGCAGGCAGAGTCTTTTGGAGTCAAAAACAATATTACTATCCTTAGGGACCGCGGAACAAACCTTCCAAAAGCTTCTGACGACCTGATTGAACAATACAAACAAAAAATAAATAAAGAATATGGCCTCAAAGACGACGACACCGTATTTCTGTTTGTTGGCAGGCTTATGAAGCTGAAAAGAATTGACTTCACTATGAAAGCACTTAAAATTCTTAAAGACAGCGGACAGAGCTTTAAATATTTTGTTGCGGGCGAAGGCATGGACGAAAAATATCTCAAAAAGACAGCAAAAAAACTCGGACTTGAAAACGATGTAATTTTTACAGGCTTTGTTGAAGACTTTGAAACTTTTAAGGCGTTGTATGCCCGGGCCGATTTACTTTTATTTCCGTCACTTTATGACAATTTTGGCCTGGTTAAAATTGAGGCCGCTGCTCACAAAACCGCCGGAGTATTTGTACGCGGCAGCATGGCGGGCTATGATGTTGAACATAATGTCAACGGATACCTTTGTGAAGACGATATCCAAGATATTGCAAGAGTAATAAAAGAAGCAATCTCAAACAAAGAGCTTCTAAAAAAAGTGTCGCAAAAAGCAGGTGAAGACCACTATATTACTTGGCAACAATCGAGCGAGCTCTTGATAGAAAAATATCTGGAAATTTTAAAAAACTATAAAAACAAAATTGAAATCCCCGAAGAAATTGAGCAAGACTGAAAAATGACGGATATCCGTCATTTTTTTAATTCTTTGACTTCAAAACATTTTAAAAAAACGGGGTTTGGTGGTATACTAAATAAATAAACCCGTCAATAATATGTTGAGGTGTATTTAAGGAGAAAAATATGAAAAAAATCACTATGGTTCAATATGGATGCGGAAAAATGAGCGCCTATACCATGCGCTACGCCGCCGAAAAAGGCATAAAGATTGTAGGGGGATTTGATATTGACCCCAAGGTTGTAGGTAAAGATATAATGGAAATTCACGGCCAAAAAAAATATGGCGTAAAAATTCAGGATGCCAAAGAGTTTGACAACTTTTTAAAAAAGAACCAGCCTGATATTGCAATCATCACCACCATGAGCCTGCTTAAAGATGTCCACCCTGCTTTTGAAATTTGCGCCAAAAATGGAGTTAACGCTATATCCATCTGTGAAGAAAGTTTCTTTCCACAAAACAGCAATCCCGGTTTGTTCGCACGGCTCAATACGCTGGCTCAGGCAAACAACTGTACTCTTTGCGGAAGTGGCTATCAGGATGTTTTCTGGGGAAATCTAATAACCGTGCTGGCAGGTGCTACACATACAATCAAGAAAATAAAAGGCAAAAGCAGTTATAATGTAGAAGATTATGGAATTGCTTTGGCCCGGGCGCATGGAGCAGGGCTCTCACTAAAAGACTTTGAAAAAGAAATTGCCGCCGCCGACAACATAAGCGAAAAAGAACGTCAAAAGCTTATTGAAAACGGTGAATTCTTACCAAGCTACATGTGGAATGTAAACGGCTGGCTTTGCAGTCAGCTGGGGCTGACCATAAAAAACCAGACTCAAAAATGCCTGCCGCAGATTGCTAAAAAAGATATTAAAAGCACTACGCTCGGAATTACCATTCCCAAGGGCAGTGCAACCGGTATGAGCGCAGTGGTGACTACAACTACCAAAGAAGGCATTACGCTTGAAACAGAATGTATCGGAAAGGTTTATGACGAAACTGAGTTTGACGCAAACGATTGGACAATCGAAGGCGAGCCTACTACCCGCGTTGTGATTGAGCGACCCTCCACAGTCGAACTTACCTGCGCCACAGTCATCAACCGAATACCCGAGGTTATGGCAGCTCCTCCGGGGTTCTTCACCACCGAAAAACTACCTGCCAACGAAATCAGATTCGGTGATATAAATGACTACATTGAGGAATGTGCCTGCGAAGGAGATTGCAACTGTCACTGAATAAAAACGGCCTGGGCCGTTTTTTTGTTTCAAAAAATCAAAGTTATGCAATCAGTAAAAAGGGGCGTTACTAAAAGTCAAAATACATTCTACAAAAATGATTGACAAAAACTCTTATATAAGTTACCATAATTATGTTCGTTGACTTAGTCAAGCAACGTTTTTTTAAGAATCTAAATGAATGTGCTGCTAACAGCCCTACTGCTGGGAGAACTTATATTTACAACGGCGATTGCGACATAAATCCGTTCTTTATGCTCTCATATATTCCTATTGCAATCAAAGCGGTTTTAGCAAATGAAGTTGCATGGATGCCAATTGAATATAATATCATAAAACATATATAGGAATTTGATAATAATGAAAAAAGAAAAAGTGAAGTACGGTAAGAAAAATCCGTTTGAACTTCAGGACGAACCATTTTCAGACAACGAAGCAGAAGAGCTTGTTGCAAATTGGACTCCTCTAAAAAAGTGCGCATTTTCACCCAATTTCAAGTTTTTAAAGTTCGGACCCCTGCATCGATTTTTTGCCTTTTGCTTCAACTGCCTTGCAGTATTTATTGTGGGGCCGATTGTAAAAATAAAGCACGGCGTAAAGGTTTATGGAAAAAAGAACCTAAGAGCTTTAAAAAAGCAAGGCAAAATTGTATGCTGCAATCACAGCATAGTGCTCGACCAATGCGTTTTGCAGGGTTCCGCTCTTTTTCCGACACGACCGTTCTATATCTGCAATCCGGCTATATATCAAATTCCCGTTGTGCGAAGACTAATTCGTCTTATGGATGCCGTACCTGTACCCTTTGACCTCAAAAGCAAAGCTAAGTTTTTTGATGATATCGACAGGGGCCTTAAGATCGGGCGCACAATGATAATTTTCCCTGAAGGCAGCATGTGGCCCTATTACAACAAGCTGCGAACTTTTAAAAAGGGCGCATTCAGCATATCAGTGCGTGCCGAAGTACCTATTGTTCCCATTGTGCTGAGCTTTAAAAAACCCAAACGATTCAATAAATTTTTAGGACGCAAAAAACCTACCATAGTTTTAACTGTTTGCAAACCCATAAGCCCCAAAACTGAAGGAGGTGAGCTGAGAAGCGCCGAAAGTCTGATGCTTGAAACCCGCGAGGTTATGGAAAAGATATTTTTGGAGCGTAACAGTCTTGATTGGTATCAGCTGCCTCCCGCACTGAGCAACATTACTGAAACCAATTAATAATAACTTCCAAATAAAAAAGAGCTGTTAGGCTCTTTTTTTATAGAATTATTTTTTAGCAGGACTTTGTTTGGCTGCGGGTTTTGCAGCAACTACAACCTTTTTTGATGGTTCTGGCGAGGGTGATTTTAACACTTCTGTCATACTTGTCAGTAGTCCTGCCACATCCTGAATGTTGCTTGGCACAATAATCTTTGTAGCCTCTCCGTTGGCCAAGTGTCTCAGTGCCTCAAACCCCTGAAGTGTCAAATACGCTGCGTCGGGTTTTGCTGCAATTATACGTCTTATGGCTTCAGCCTGACCCTCAGCTTCAGTCAAAAGTGATATTCTCTTAGCCTCGGCTCTTAAAACCGCTGCAGCCTTTTCACCTTCGGCCACTAAAATCTGACTTTGCTTCTCTCCTTCAGCTCTCAAAATTGACTCACGGCGCTCACGCTCCGCTCTCATCTGCTTTTCCATGCTTTCCTGAATATCCCTCGGAGGAAGTATGTTTTTAAGCTCCACACGATTAACCTTTATACCCCATGCGTCGGTAACTTCGTCAATGATTATACGCATCTGAGCGTTTACGGTATCACGGCTGGTAAGTGTCTGGTCGAGTTCCAGCTCACCAACAATATTTCTAAGCGTAGTAGCTGTAAGGTTTTCAATTGCGCTTATAGGTCTGTCTACCCCATACGTAAACAGTTTGGGGTCAGTCACCTGATAATATACAACCGTGTCAATCTGCATAGTTACGTTATCTTTGGTTATAACCGGCTGCGGTTTGAAGTCAGCAACCATTTCTTTAAGAGATATGGTCTTGACACGCCTGTCAATAAACGGAACCAAAAATCTAAGTCCAGGTTGCATGGTTCTTTTATACACACCAAGACGCTCCACCACAACTGCGGTGCTTTGTTTAACAATTCGGATAGATGCTATCAAAATAATAGCAATCACCACCAATACTATAATTATTCCTATAATCCAACCCATTTTTTAATTCTCCTTTTTGCGGAATATCACCCGCTGGTTATTTTTTTTGTTTTTGTTGTTTTAATATTTATTTCAGCAGGCTTTTCAGGTTCAGCTTGCTTGGCTTCTGTCTTGAGTTCAATGATTTCTTCAACCCAAACAGTGTTGCCTTCAAGCTTAACAACTCTCACTCTGACCCCCTGCGCAATTGCCTTTTCACCGGCTGCCGTCCAGGTTGTTCCGTTAAGTCTTACACTACCCTTTTTATCTATATCAACATCTTCTAAAAGTAGCGTTTCTTTTCCTACCATGCTATCAGCATTTGTATTTACAGCTTTTATCTGCAAAAACTTCACCACAAACTTTCGTGTTGAAGCAAGCAAAATAAACCCCGCTCCAAGGCTTGCAACAACCTCCCAATACCATGGGATGCCAAAAAATGATAATACAAAACCTACAACGGCACCAAGAGCGAACCAGATTGAAACCAGCCCCATTGTTGTAAATTCAACAATCAGCAATACGGCAATAATAATCGCCCAAATCCAAGGTTGCATATCTACCTCCTTTCAATATTTCAATTATATCACACTCACGCAGAATGTAAAGAAATTTGATAATGTTTTGTTTTTAAATAATATAATTATATGTCAGCCTTTATTAAAAAAGACACTGACTCGCTTTTCATAACTTCCTGCGCACAATTAACTTATCAACAGACTTTTTGCTATTAGTGAACAACTACATTATATCTCGCTCGCTCTTGTCAAGGGGTATTTTTAAGAAAAATAAAAAACTGACTCAACTTTATAATGTGAGCTATCCGCATAGGAGACCGCCCCTTCAACAAAAAAAAGACCTTTTCGGTCTTTTTAAACAAGTTCAACAATTGCCATATCAGCAGCATCTCCGCGACGCTTGCCGATTTTGAGCACTCTTGTATATCCGCCGCGCTGCCCCAGCTCTTCAGCACGCTTAGCGTACTTCGGGCCATAGACATTGAATATCTTTTCGATAAGCGGGTGGTTTATGTCTTTTATGCGTTCGTCAAAAGTAGCCTTGGGCTCTTTTTCCTTACGCTGCTCTTGTTTGTCATAAAGCTTAGACATAATTTTACGCCTTGCCGCAAGTTTTTTTGCGCCGTCATTAATTACTTCTCTCTTGATTTTTACGCCTTTGCTGTCAAGTTCATTTTTTAAAACCTTTACAGTGTCGTCATAACTATCCATCGCAAGAGTGATAAGTTTTTCGGCATATCTGGCAGTTGCCTTAGCTCTCGTTTCGGTTGTCTCCAGCCTGCCATACCACAAAAGGTCGGTAGCCTGTGAGCGCAGAAGCGACAATCTTTCTTTGGTAGGCAAACTGAGTCTTACTTTCTGTGCCATTTTCTCCTCCTTAAAATTTTGCGGGTGTGGGGTGCCCCACTCTCTTGCCCCGCAAGTTATATTTGTTTATTTATTATTCTTCATCATTCCTAAGGGCCAGCCCCATACTTTCCAATTTTTGAATAACTTCTTCCAAAGACTTCAGCCCCAGGTTTCGCACCTTTAACATATCGTCTTTAGATTTTCTGGTCAAATCTTCAATAGTGTTTATGTTGGCACGCTTCAAACAATTGTAACTTCGCACCGACAAATCCATATCTTCAATGGCCATCTCCAAAACCTTAACCTGCTTGCTCTCTTCTTTATTTACCAAAATGTCAAGCCCGCTCATAAAACCCACAAGGTTTACAAACAATGCAATGTGATCCTGAATAATCTTGCCCGAAAGGCTGATTACTTCTCTGGCCGTCATTGTGCCGTTGGTCCTAACCTCAATCGTCAGCTTGTCAAAGTCTATGCTTCGGCCCACACGTGTGCTCTCTACACTGTAGTTTACACTCTTTATGGGGGTAAAGATAGAGTCTATTGCGATATAGCCGATGGGGTCATCCTCGCTCTTATTCTGGCTTGCTGCAACATAACCTCGGCCTCTGCCGATAATCACTTCCATGTCAATTTTGCCGCCCTCGTCAAGCGTACAGATGACCAAATCGGGATTAAGTATCTCCACGCTGCTGTTGGTTTCAAAATCCTTAGCGGTAATTGTTTTGGGCCCCTTAGCTACAAGCCGCAGAGTTGTTCTGAAATCTCTTTCTAAAGTACTTGTCTTTACTGAAAGATTTTTTATGTTAAGCACAATGTCCGTAACATCCTCGGTTGCACCCGGTATGTTTGAAAACTCGTGCTGAACGCCCGCAATTCTAATGGCTACTGCGGCAGCCCCGGGGAGCGAGCTTAAGAGTGTTCTTCGCAAGCAGTTCCCCAGCGTAATACCAAAACCCCTTTCGAGCGGCTCTACCACAAATTTTGCAACATGGCCGCCATCCTGCTCTTCGATAGTGATTCTTGGCTTTTCGATTTCCATCATAGAAAAATTTCCTCCCTGTTATCTAGAATACAATTCGATAATTAAGTGTTCCTGAATGTTCAAATCAATATCATCTCTCTGCGGCAGAGCGTTTACCTTGCCTGTCAGAGCTTTGTTGTCAAACTCCAGCCATTTCGGAAGAGTAAGCTTGATATCCTTAAGCTGTTTGAACTTTTCAATGTTCTTTTTGTTTTCCTTAACTGCAATAATATCGCCCGCTTTAACTATCAATGACGGAATGTTTGCACTTTTGCCGTTAACGGTTATGTGACCGTGAGTAACAATCTGTCTGCTTTCAGCTCTGCTGTCGCCGATACCCATACGGTATACAACGTTGTCAAGTCTGCGTTCCAGCAGTGACAGCATGTTGTCACCGGTTACGCCGCTCATGCGTTCAGCTTCTTCATAATAACTGCGGAATTGTTTTTCAAGCAACCCATAAGCACGCTTTACTTTTTGCTTTTCGCGCAGCTGCAAGCTATAATCGCTTGCCTTCCTTCTGGCTGCTCCGTGCTGGCCCGGAACTACCGGACGCTTTTCCATAGCACATTTAGAAGATACGCATCTGTCGCCTTTCAGAAACAGTTTGCATCCTTCTCTGCGGCACAGACGGCAATCTGCATCAATATATTTAGCCATAACTTAAAACTCCTTTTATATTCTTCTTCGTTTTGGAGGACGGCAGCCGTTGTGCGGAATAGGCGAAACATCACTTATTTTTGTAACGTCTATTTCAGCAGCGGCAATAGCACGGATAGCGGCTTCTCTGCCGTTACCCGGTCCTTTAACATAAACTTCGACTGATTTTATTCCTTGGTCTTTGGCGGCCTTGGCAGCCTTTTCTACGGCAAGACCTGCCGCAAATGGTGTGCTTTTTCTGGAACCCTTAAAGCCCGAGCTTCCGGCACTTGACCACGCAATAGCATTGCCGGCAGTGTCGGTAAAAGTAACCATTGTATTGTTGAAAGATGCTTGTATATATACTGCACCCTTGTCAATATTTTTTGTTGTTTTTCTCTTTCTTGTTTTTTTAACAACAGCCATTTTAACTCTATTCTCCTTTTACGCAAAGCTAAAGCTCTGCTTATAATTTATTAAACTGCCTTTTTCTTTTTGGCAACAGTTTTCTTAGGACCTTTACGGGTTCTTGCGTTTTGTTTGGTGCTCTGTCCGCGCACGGGAAGTCCCTTACGGTGACGGATACCTCTATAACATCCGATTTCGCCAAGCCTTTTGATATTGAGCGAAACTTCTCTCTGAAGGTCACCCTCAACCACAACATTGCGGTCAATGAATTCACGCAACTTAGCAACATCGGCCTCTGTCAAGTCCTTTACTCTAAGGTCAGGGCTGATTTTAGTAGCCTCCAATATTTTATTGGAAGTTACTCTGCCTATACCCTTTATATAAGTAAGTCCTATCTCCACACGCTTTTCGTTGGGTAGGTCTACACCTGCAATACGAGCCATATTGTTTTTTCTCCTTTATTTTAATGTAAGGCCATTTACTCCCAAGGAGATGTGGGCCTTATTAGTTTTTTATATATATCAAAGGTTTTATGTCCTAGGCTAAAGCCTTTAATCTATTCGGGATTTACCCTTATAGATACGACAACAAACATTGCATGATAAAACCTTCGTTGTTCGCTTGCTAAGTCTTATGCAAACAAATTTGCACACAACCTTGCTTGCTCACAATAAACGCTCAGGGAGTGTAACGAATACACCAGCCGCCCCTTTAGCGATTATTTTCAATACTAGTCTTGCTTTTAACAGCAAAAATCCACAAGTTTTAACCTTGTGTCTGTTTGTGTTTCTTATTTTTGCAAATAACCATTACTTTGCCTTCTCTTTTTATAACCTTACACTTGTCGCATATAGGTTTCACTGATGGACGAACTTTCATGATCTTTCTCCTTATTCTGCGGTGTATCACCGCGGGCTACTTTTTATTTCTATTGTTGGGGAATAAACCCGCAACTATCTGCTTATTACTTAACTCGATAAGTTATGCGGCCGCGACTAAGGTCATATGGACTTATCTCCACCTTGACTGTATCGCCTTCTAATATCTTTATGTAGTTCATTCGAAGCTTGCCGGAAATATAGCAAGTAATACTATGCTTGTTGGGCAGTTCTACCTTAAACGTTGCGTTGGGCAGAACTTCCTTCACTATTCCTTCCATTTCAAGATTGTCAGATTTTGCCATCTTAATCTTCTCTCCTTTAGGATGCTAAGAAAAATTTATTTTTCTTTAGGTACGTAAGAAAATTTATTTTCTTATTTACCGCTTTTGCCAAAATTTATTATTTCGGCATGAATATTGTTGTCATTAAATTTCTGTACTGCTATAAGGTCTGATACCTTACCTGTATTTTTTATGTGTTTTATACGCTTGCGTTTGGGGTTTTTCAACTTGTGATAGGTGCCGTCGGCAAGCATCACAAAGTCGCTGTTGATTACCTCCGTAACCACGTATGTCCGTCCCTCATCGTGACCTGTTAAAGACACAACAAAGCTTCCTTTTTTTAAAACATATGTTAGATTTTTCATGTTAAAATCTCCACACCGTCTTTGGTTATGAGAATTGTGTTTTCATAGTGTGCCGCATCGCTTCCGTCTTTAGTACGCACTGTCCAGCCGTCGGTCTTGTCAAATATTACCTGACAGTCGCCTGCATTCACCATAGGCTCAACACATATGGTCATGCCTGCGTGAAGCTTAGGGCCAAGACCCGCTTTGCCGAAATTTGGCACCGGAGGCTCTTCATGAATAGTCTTTCCTATTCCGTGCCCGCACAAGTCACGCACCACTGAAAAGCCATGCTTTTCAACGTATTTTTGTACCTGTGCCCCAATGTCACCGACTGTGCTGCCATCCTTAATGTTTTTTATACCTTCAAAAAAACTTTGTTTAGTCACATCAATAAGTTTTTGCCTTGCTTTTGATATCTTGCCCACCGGATATGTTCGGGCACTGTCTCCGTTAAAACCGTTAAGTTCAACACAGAGATCAACGCTGATGATATCGCCTTCTTTAAGGGGTTCATCAGTTGGCACTCCATGCACTATAGTGTTGTTCACCGACATGCAAGTGCTGTATTTATACCCCTCAAACCCGAGGCAACTCGGATATCCGCCGTTATGGATAATATAATCATACGCAAGCTTATCCAACTGTTTGGGAGTAACCCCATGTTTAATGTTTTTTTCAATAAACTCCAATGTTTCCCTCGTCAGCTTTCCGGCTGCACGCATCTTAGTTATCTGGTCTGCAATTTTTATATCTATCATAATACCTCACAACACCAACACTTTCATTACTCTAACTCTTTTTGTTAATCAAAGCCAACGCGTCTTTAAGATTGTCGCTCACCTCTTGTTTTGCTTCCATCATAAGCAACTTGCATGCTTTAGTATAATACTCAGCAAGCGGTTTTGTAAGCATTTCATAATTTTTCAGTCGGTCTATTATGACCTCTTCTTTGTCGTCATCACGCTGATAAACTTCTCCGCCGCATTTCTCACATTTGCCGTTAACCAACCATCTAAGGTTTGTTATTTTTTGGCATTGCTTACACATGCGCCTTGTAGTAAGTCTTTTAATAACAGCCTCGGGGGTTATTTCTATTAAAATTACTTTGTCTATGCTACAAATCTTGTCAAGAGCCTTAGCCTGAAAAACCGTCCTAGGAAAGCCGTCAAACAAAACTCCTTTCTTGGTGTCAGAATTGCTTAGTCTTTCTTTTATGACCCCTATTACAATTTCATCCGGCACAAGGCTGCCGCTGTCCAAATAGCCTTTAACATTTCTGCCAAGCTCCGTGTCAGAAGCTATTTCGCTTCTGAACATATCACCCGTTGAAATGTGCACCACACCCAGCTCTTTTTCAAGCATATTTGACAGTGTTCCTTTGCCGCTGCCGGGCGCTCCAAACAAAATAATATTCATAAACTTACCCCCTCCTGCTATCACTTCAAAAAGCCTTTATAGTTACGCATAAGCAGCTGCGCTTCAAGCTGTTTGTTAAACTCAAGGGCAACTGATACTACAATTATAAGTCCTGTTGCGCTAAACGCGTTTACAATTGAACTTCCGCCTCCAACAAATCCAAACACAAGTGCCGGAACAAGTGCGATTATAGCCAGAAATATTGCACCAAATAAGGTTACACGCCTTGAAATTTTGGTCAAATATTCGGCAGTGGGCGCACCCGCCCTGATACCCGGAATGAATCCGCCGTTTTGCTGAATTCGCCTTGAAACATCAACCGGATTGAATGTTGCCTGCGAATAGAAGTAACTGAAGAACAGTATTAGCACCGCCACGATTATGGTATATAACCATCCGCCCATCGCAAGATATGACGGATAAGCCGTAGTTGGTGAAACCATGCTTACTATAAGCTGAGGGAATGATATAATAGCCATCGCAAATATAATGGGCATAACCCCTGACGAGTTCACCTTTATGGGTATAAAAGTACTCTGTCCGCCATACATTTTTCTGCCCTTGATTTGTTTAGCATACTGCACCGGCACCCGCCTCTCGGCCAAGTCTATCAGTACAATAAAGCCAAATATAACTACTACTGCCGCCAGGAACACACCAAAGGTCCAGATACGGTCAATGTCGTTTGCTACATCAACAACTGCGGTAGAAATTGCCTGCGCTGCGGTTGACAAGATACCTACAAATATAAGCAAAGACTGTCCGTTGCCTATACCGATTGCAGTAATCTTTTCACCCAGCCATACAGTGAACATAGCACCTGCCGTTAGCACTAAAACAACCATAATTCCCACTATAAGGGGGTTTGCGATTGCTGAAGTATCCAAACTTGCTGCGCCAAAACTCACCACAATACCGATAGACTGCGCCAAAGCCAGCACCAAAGCCGCTATACGGGTATAGAAAGTTATTTTCTTTCTTCCCTCTTCGCCGCCGTGTCTGGCCAAACGCTCAAGTCTGGGTATCGCTATAGTCAAAAGCTGCATTATAATAGACGCGTTA
Source organism: Christensenellaceae bacterium (assembly GCA_031260975.1). NCBI lineage: Bacteria > Bacillati > Bacillota > Clostridia > Christensenellales > Christensenellaceae > Christensenellaceae bacterium. Next base: position 90,873 of record JAISKJ010000003.1, on the reverse strand, counting down.
ATATACGGCAACACACCAAGTGCCAGCAGCGCACCGTTGGCAAGAGCGTTTCCGCTCACACCGCTTATTATTGACAGGAAACCTCCATCCTGAACATTGCCGGCAAAGGTGCCAAGAGCTATGCCTGGAGTTGGAATCCAACAACCAATTCGGTAGACTAATAAAATGGCAAGAGTGAGCCAGATTTTGCGTCTGACTTCCTTTATTTTAAAAGCCTCAATGATGTTCTTAAACATTATGCCTCCTCGGCCTTACCGCCTGCTTTTTCTATCTTTTGTTTAGCCGACTGCGTAAACGCTGCCGCCTTAACTGTCAGTTTTTTGCTTAGTTTCCCATTACCCAAAATTTTCAGGCCATAAGGCTCAACCTTGCGCAAAATTCTGTTTTCCAAAAGCAATGCTGCATCAACAACAGTTCCGTCCTTAAATGTTTCAAGTTCGCTTACATTTACTATACTGTATTCTTTTTTGAATACATTAGTAAAACCGCGCTTAGGCAGTCTTCGGATAAGAGGAATCTGTCCGCCTTCAAAGCCCGGCCTAACACCTCCGCCGCTGCGGGAGTTTTGACCCTTAGTACCCTTACCGCTTGTCTTGCCCAAACCGCTACCCACACCTCTACCAAGGCGTTTTCTGCCTTTTTTGGAGTTGGGAGCGGGGCTCAAAGATTGTATATTCATAGTCTTACTCCTTAATTTCTTCCACTTGAACCAAGTGTTTTACTTTAAACAAACTGCCACGGATGCACGCGTTGTCCGGAAAAACCTTTGTGGTGTTAAGCTTAGTAAATCCCAATGCTTCAATAATTGCCTTCTGGTTTTTGTCAAAACCAATGGCACTTTTGAGATAGGTTACTTTAAGCTGCTTTGCTGATTTTTTAGTTTTTGTTTTCTTTTCCATAGTTGCACCTCTAAATTTCTTCTGCCGCTTTGCCGCGGAGTGCCGCAATTTGTTCGCGGGTTCTAAGCAATTTCAGCCCTTCAATGGTTGCTCTGACACAGTTTATTTTATTGCTGGCCCCATGTGCCTTTGCGGTTATATCACGAATACCGGCAAGTTCCAAAACAGCTCTTGCTGATCCCCCCGCAATAACACCCGCACCTTCTTTGGCAGGAAGCATAATTACACTGCTTGCGCCAAATTTTCCTACTACGTCATGCGGAATAGTAGTGCCTACGGTCGGAACTGATATCAAACCACGTTTTGCCATTGCAGCTGCTTTTTCAATAGCGTCCGGAACCTCGGCTGCTTTGCCTGTTCCCACGCCGACCAAACCTTTTTTGTTGCCTACAACAACCAGCGCACTAAATCTCATTGTACGGCCTCCGGCAACAACCTTAGCTACACGTCTGACTTCAACCAGCTTCTGTTCAAACTCGCTGGCTTCTCTCTCACGTCTGGGTTCTCTCTTCTTGTCGCCAAATTTCTTGTCGCCAAACTTTTTATCCCCAGGCTTTCTATCATTTCTGTTAAACTTGCTGCTCTTAGCCTCAGCCGGAGCCGTAGCCGGAGCAACACCTTCTTCTTTTTTTATTTCTGCCATAATTCCCTCCACTAAAACTTTAGTCCGCCGCTTCGAGCGCCGTCAGCCAAAGCCTGCACTCTTCCGGTATAGATATATCCGCCCCGGTCAAACACAACACTCTTGATGCCTTTTTTAACTGCTCTCTTTGCAACCTGTTCGCCAACTATAAAAGCCTGTTCTTTTTTGTTTTTTCCGGCAATTGCATCGGCTATCGACTTTTCGACTGTAGAAGCGCTTATCAGTGTTACACCCTTAGAGTCATCCATGACCTGAGCGTATATGTGAGTGGTACTCCTATATACGTTAAGTCTCGGACACTCTTTGGTTCCGCTTATTTTGCCGCGCACCCTTAGGTGTCTGGGCTGTCTTTGTTCATTCTTATTAGCTTGCTTTATCATACAACTTTTGCGCTCCTTTATTTCTTGCCCGAAGTTTTACCTTGTTTCTTAACAACAACTTCGTCAATGTATCTTATACCATATGCGTGATATGGCTCTACCTTTTTGATGTCTCTTATCTTGGCAGCAAATTGGCCGACTTTTTCTTTGTCTATGCCGCTTACAACAACTTCCTTGTCACCCTTAGCGGTCAGTTTAATTCCAACTGTCGGAACTATTTCAACAGGGTGTGAAAACCCTATGTTCATAATGATTTTGTCTCCGCTCTGGTTAAGCTTGTAACCCACGCCGTTAATAACCAAAGATTTTGAAAAACCTTTGCTTACGCCTTCAACCATATTTGCAATAAGCTGGCGATAGAGGCCGTGTTTCGCCTTGCTTTCATTTAGGTCATTGTGCCGCGACACAACAACTTCATTTCCTTCAATCTTGACGCTAACAATTTTCTCAATGTCACGGCTCAGCTCCCCAAGGGGACCCTTAACCTTTACGGTATTTGCGCCTATTTCAACGCTAACGCCTGCCGGAATTGCTATCGCCTGTCTTCCTACTCTTGACATACCTACCTCCTTACCATACAAACGCAAGCACTTCGCCGCCTACGTTCTGGCTGCGGGCCTGTTTGTCGGTCATAATGCCTTTGTTGGTCGAAATTATAGCAATTCCAAGTCCGTTCAAAACCTTAGGAAGGTCCTGTACATTGGCATAAACCCTAAGTCCGGGTTTTGAAATTCTCTTAAGACCCTGAATAACTTTTTCATTGTTAGGGCCGTATTTAAGAACAATTTTAATAGATTTAAAATTGCCGTTGTCCACTAGTTCAGTGGCGGTTACATAGCCTTCGCCAAGAAGGATCTGTGCTATTTCATTCTTTGTTTTTGATGCAGGAATCAAAACCTCGCTATGCCTTGCAGTAAGTGCATTGCGGATGCGGGTTAGCATGTCTGCAACTGGGTCTGTAACTATCATAACAATTCTCCTCCTTACCAACTTGACTTCTTAACGCCCGGAATTTCGCCTTTATACGCTAGGTTTCTGAAACAAATCCTGCATATTCCGTATTTGCGCAAAACTGAATGAGGACGCCCGCAAATAGAACATCTGGTATATTCTCGGGTTTCATATTTTTGTTTTCTTTGTTGTTTTACTAATAATGCTTTTCTTGCCATATTAAACCTCTTTATCTTTCTCTAAACGGAAGTCCCATTAGAGTGAGCAGCGTTAATGCCTCTTTATCCGTTTTAGCGGTAGTGACAATTATCACATCAAAACCTCTAATATGTTCGACTTTTTCATAAGAAATTTCCGGAAAAACCAACTGTTCTTTTATGCCCAGAGCATAGTTGCCTCTTCCATCAAATGCTTTTTTTGAGATACCCTTAAAGTCACGCACTCTAGGCAGCGCAATCGAAATCAGTCTGTCCAAAAATTCGTACATTACCTCGCCTCGAAGAGTTACCTTAGCTCCAATCTTCTGTCCGTCTCTAATCTTAAAGTTTGATATTGACTTTTTGGCTAGGGTAGCCACCGGTGTCTGTCCTGTTATTTGAGCAAGCTCTTCAAGTGCCAAGTTAAAACTCTTTGAATTATCTTTAACCGGCCCCAGGCCCATGTTCAAAACTATCTTAGAAATCTTGGGGACTTCCATAACGTTGCCATAAGTCTTTTCTTTAATGTAATGAGGTATAACAACATTAAGATAATAGTCATGAAGTCTGCTCTTCTTAGATACTGTTGTGGGTTTCTTTGCTTTTGCAATAGCGGGCTTTGCAGCAACTTTCACGGCTGGTTTAGCTGCCGGTTTAGCAGCGGTTTTCACTTCTGTCTTTGCCGCAGCAGGCTTTGCAACTGCTTTAGTAGCAGGAGCAGATTTTGCGGCGGTGCCGCCGCTGGCAGTTTTTGATTTAGTCTTATCGGCAGACTCTGCGGCTGGTTTTGCCGCCTTTGCTGTCGGTGTTTTTATTGTTGTAGCCATAATCTCCTCCTTTACTTACCGCTTCTGGCTGCAGTCTTTGATTTTGCTACTTGCGTAGAAGATTTTGCAGTCGAAGTTTTAATTTTTGCCTGACTCTTTTCAGCGTCTTTTATAGTTGATTTTGTTACAGCTGGGGTGCCCCCGCCTATACTTGTTTCTTCTTCTTTCTTTTTTGATGCAGATTTTACTTCTTCAGCTGCTGTGGGCTTCTTTTTTGCAACCCTTCTGCCGCTGTCAAGGGATGCTCCGCACTTTTTGCAAACGCGGTGTTTTACTCCCTTTTCGTTGATGCCGGCCCCAATTCTGGTAGCCTTTCCGCATCCCGGGCAAACTATCTGAACATTTGAAACATCAATCTTGCTTTCAAACTTGATAATTCCGCCCTTTTCTCTTGCGTGTCTGGCTTTTTTGTTCTTACTCACAACATTCACGCCTTTGACAACAACTCTGTTGTCCTGCGGATATGTAGCCAGAACTTCGGCAACCTTGCCGTTGTCTTTGCCGGTGAGCACCAGCACCTTATCTCCTGTTTTTACTTTCATCTTTGCCATGTCTCACCTCTCTTATAAAACCTCGGGAGCAAGCGAAACAATTTTCATATATCCACTTTCCCGCAGTTCTCTTGCCACAGGTCCAAAAATACGGGTACCCTTAGGCTGTTTTTCGTTGTCAATAATAACGGCCGCGTTGTCATCAAATTTTATGTAAGACCCATCCTTGCGCTGAACGCCCTTGTTAGTTCTTACGATAACTGCTTTGATAACATCACCCTTCTTTACAGTGCCGCCCGGGATAGCTTTCTTAACGGAAGCAACTATAATATCACCGATGTTACCGAATCTTCTGAATGAGCCGCCCAACACCCTTATGCACATAATAACTTTTGCACCGGTGTTGTCAGCAACCTTAAGTTTAGTTTGTGGTTGTACCATAATCTACGCTCTCCCTTTTATTTGGCTTTTTCTATAATACGAAGAAGTCTGAAATGACAGTTTTTGCTATAGGGTTTAGTTTCCATAATTTCTACGGTATCACCAATCCCAGCTTCATCGTTTTCGTCATGAGCAAAAAACTTCTTTGTACTTTTTACGACTTTTTTATATAGAGGATGTTTTTTGTTAGAAACAACTGCAACGACGATAGTTTTGTCCATCTTGTTACTTACAACAACACCTATTCTGGTTTTTCTCAAATTTCGCTCTGTGTTTTCCATAACTCTCCTCCTTACGCTCCCTTAGTAGTTTTTGCAGCAGATTTGGCAACTTTAACTGCCGGCTTTGCTGCTGTTTTTACTTCAGGCTTTACCTTAGCTTCAACCTTTTTTACAGCAGGCTTCACAGCTACTTTTTCTGTCTTAGGCTTAGCTTTCGCTTCAACCTTAGCCGCTGTCTTGGCAGGCGCTTTGGTTGCAGACTTTGCTGTGGTTTTTGTAGCTTTAGCTACAGGTTTCTTTTCTGCTTTCACAGTTTGTTCCTGATGAACATTTAACTGACGCTCCGTCAAAATAGTTTTGATTTTTGCAATATCTTTTTTAAGCGTATTAAGCATCATGGGGTTGTTTAAGTTCCCCGTAGCATGCTGAAACCTAAGGTTGAACAATTCGGTTTTGCTAGAAATAAGCTTTGTGTTCAATTCTTCGGTCGTCATGCCTCTTATGTCATTGATTTTCATTTGCCACTACCTCCTTTGCGTCCGCCGGTACTTCTTCACCCTTCTTAACTATCTTAGTTTTGCAAGGCAGTTTGTGACTGGCAAGTCTCAAAGCTTCTTTTGCGGTGTCTTCAGCAATTCCTGCTATTTCAAACAGTACTCTGCCGGGCTTTACTACCGCAACCCAAAACTCAGGGTTACCCTTTCCGTTACCCATACGAACTTCGGCGGGCTTTTTAGTTACGGGTTTGTGCGGAAATATTTTTATCCAAACCTGTCCGCCTCTCTTTGTGTGTCTGGTCATAGCAATACGTGAAGCCTCAATCTGGTTGGATGTAATCCAACACGGCTCGGTAGCCACCAAACCAAAGTCACCGTAGTTAACCTTGTTTCCGCGGGTGGCCTTACCCGTCATTCTTCCACGCTGCTGTTTTCTGTGTTTCACTCTTTTAGGCATTAACATTGTCGCCACCTCCTCTTCGGGAGTTTGCGCTTGGTGTTATGCTGAACTTGCCCAAGATATCACCCTTATAAACCCAGACCTTAACGCCGATAATACCGAATGTGGTGTGCGCTTCAGCTGTGCCGTAGTCAATGTCGGCTCTGAGTGTGTGTAGCGGAAGATTTCCTAAGTGATAGTGCTCTGTTCGTGCAATATCTGCCCCTTCAAGCCTTCCGCTTACCATTGTCTTAATACCCTTGGCTCCCGCCTTGGTTGCTCTCTGCATAGCCTGCTTCATAGCGCTTCTGAATTTTACGCGCTTTTCAAGCTGACTGGCTATACCTTCGGCAATCAAAACTGCATCAAGGTCTATGTTTCTCACTTCTTTAATGTTGATAGAAACTGCGTCGGTATCTGCAATTTTGCAAACTTCCTTCTTAAGAGCCTCAACTCCGGCGCCCTTCTGCCCAATTAAAACACCCGGCCTTCCGGTTGTAATATTTACTACCAATCTTTTTGCAGTGCGCTCAATACCAATTTTAGAGATGGCACAAGCGTAATATTTCTTTTTTATGTGGCGTCTGATGTCATTATCTTGCTTAATAAACTTGGCAAAATCGCCTTTGTTAGCGTACCAAAGCGATTCCCATGTTTTGTTGACACCCATTCTAAACCCTACCGGGCTAACTTTTTGTCCCATATTCTGCCTTCTCCTTATTTTTTCTTGGCGCCAGCGGTGCCGCCGGTGGCTGCTTTTGTTGCAGTTTTCGCAACGGGCTTTGCTGCAGGCTTGGCTGCGGTTTCTGTTGTTGCTTTCGCTGCCGGTTTCGCCGCTGTTTTAACTGCGGCAGGTTTCTTTGCTTCAACCTTTGGCGCCTTTGCGGCTGGTTTTGCTGCAGGCTTAACTGTGGTTTTTGTTTCCGTCTTTGCTGCAGGCTTTTTTACCTTCACAGGGGTTTCCTTTACCGGCGCATCCTTGCTGTCAAGTCTCACAGTAATGTGGCTTGTTCTTTTAGCAATTCTGTCCACTCTGCCTCGGGCTCTGATGTTAATTCTCTTAAGAGTTGGTCCGGGGCCGGTATAAATTTCTGCCACATACAGGTCGTCCCTGTTCATACTCTGATTGTTTTCAGCGTTTGCAGCAGCAGATTTTATTGCCTTCAAAATAGCTATAGCCGAACCATTAGGAGTGTTTTCTAAAACAGCAACGGCTTCGTTATAACTTTTACCTCTCACCAGATCGGCCACAAGGCGCACTTTTGAGGGGCTTATTCTTATGTGTTTGGCGTGCGCAACAGGGCGTTTGTCTCTGTTTAGCTCTATCTTTGCAGCCTTTTCTCTTATTCTCTTTGCCATTTCACTTCTCCTTATTTCTTCCCGCCCTTGGTTTTGCTGGCGGCGTGCCCATGGAAAGTTCGTGTCGGAGCAAACTCACCCAATTTGTGGCCAACCATTTCAGCGGTACAGTATACCGGCATATGCTTTTTGCCGTTGTGAACAGCAATAGTGTGACCTACAAATTCTGGGTATATAACCGATGCCCTAGACCATGTCTTTACGGGCTTTTTGGTATTTGTTTCGTTCATTGCGGCAATCCTGTTAAACAGTCTCTGCTCCACAAACGGCTTTTTCTTTAATGATCTACTCATAATTCACTCTCCTAATTAACACGCTTTATAATAAGTTTACTCGAACTCTTTTTGCGGTTTCTGGTCTTAAGACCCAATGCAGGCTTGCCCCAAGGTGTAACAGGACCGGGTCTTCCAATCGGTGCCTTTCCTTCACCACCACCATGCGGGTGGTCAACAGGGTTCATCGCGCTTCCTCTGACAGTAGGTCTGACACCCATGTGTCTTTTTCTTCCTGCTTTTCCGAGGTTAATAATTTCGTGTTCAATGTTCCCCACCTGCCCCAAAGTTGCACGGCAGGCAATCGGAACCATACGCATTTCGCCGCTGGGCATTTTAATAGTGGCATATTTGCCCTCTTTTGCCATAAGCCTTGCCGAAATTCCGGCAGAACGTGCTACTTGTGCGCCTCTTCCCGGATAAATTTCAATGTTGTGAACAACCGAACCTACAGGTATGTTTTCAAGCGGAAGGTTGTTTCCCACCTTTATTTCGGCATTTACGCCTGAAACCACAGTGTCACCAACATTGAGGCCAACCGGAGCCAATATATATGACTTTCTGCCGTCGGCATATGTAAGCAGTGCTATATAAGCAGTACGGTTGGGGTCATATTCAATTGCGGTTACCTTGGCAGGAACTTCATCCGTATTACGTCTGAAATCAACCAATCTATATTTTTGTCTGTTTCCTCCGCCGGTGTGCCTTACGGTAATTCTTCCATTGGCATTCCTTCCGCCCGACTTGTTTTTAACCGCAAGCAATGATTTTTCGGGTTTCTTTTTGGTCAAAACCGAAAAATCAGCGGTGGTTAGATGTCTTTGCGCAGGAGTTGTTGGTTTATGTCTTATTACAGCCATTATTCTTTCCTCCTCTCTTAGTTCAGGCTTTCAAAAAACTCAATCGGCTTGCTATCACTTGCTAGCCACACAATAGCTTTTTTATAGGAAGATGTTTTCCCTACAGTCCTGCCGTTTTTCGTGTTCTGAGCTTTTTCTTTGCCCCTTACGTTTAGTGTATTAACCTGTTTTACTTTGACTTTAAAAATCTTTTCTACCGCCTGCTTAATCTCAATTTTGTTGGCGTCTTTATCAACCACAAAAGTATAGCGTTTGTTTGCTATGTCGGCATAACTTTTCTCGGTCAGCAGCGGTTTTTTAATAATATCGTAGGCGTTCATGATTTGTATGCCTCCTCTATTTTCTTAACGGCATCCTGCGTAATATATACCTTAGCGTTTGCCACTACGTCATAAGTGTTTAAAACGTCGGCAAAAGTAACGGATATGTTAGGAATGTTGTTTGTAGCCCTTAAGATATTTTCGTCTTTGTCAGCAAGCACAAACAATGCGCGTTTTTCGATTTTAAATTTTTCCATTACAGGCACAAACTTCTGTGTTTTGGGTTCCTTAATCTTAAGCTCGTCCAAAACAATAAGTTCCTGGTCGGCAGTCTTGGCACTAAGTGCGCTTTTGAAGGCTGCAACCTTTGCCTGTTTGTTAACTTTTTGACTAAAGTCGCGGGGCTTGGGTGCAAACACCACTCCTCCGCCTGTCCACTGAGGACCTTTTGATGAGCCGTGACGGGCTCTTCCTGTTCCCTTTTGTCTCCAGGGCTTTTTGGCGTGCCCTCTCACTTCGCTGCGAGTAAGTGCACTTTTGTTGCCTTGGCGCTGGTTGTTGTTGTATGCCACAATAACTTGATGTATTAGTGGTTCGTTATACTCTTGTCCAAACACTTCGTCACTCAGTGTCAGGTTGCCAACAACTTCCGCTTTCTGATTATAAACTTTAACTTTTGGCATGTTACTTACTCCCTTTAGTTAGCCTTTATGGCACTTCTGACCTCAACAAGTCCATTCTTAGGTCCGGGAATTGCACCTTTTATCAAAAGTGCATTTCTCGCTTCGTCAACCCTGACAACCGTCAGGTTCTGAATGGTAACTTGGTCTACTCCAAAATGCCCCGGCATTTGTCTGTTTTTAAATACTTTACTAGCATCACTACTGCTGCTGAGCGATCCTACCTCTCTGTGCACAGGTCCGTTTCCGTGTGACATGCGGGTTCTGTGCTGGTTGTGTCTTTTGATACTTCCGCTAAACCCATGTCCTTTCGTAATACCTGTTACATCAACAATGTCGCCAACTTTGAATATGCTGCATTTGATTTCTGAGCCCACTGTCAGCGTTTCATATTCATCCAAGTCAAGCTCTCTCAAAAATCTTTTGGGTGTCACCCCTGCCTTTTTAAACACTCCCGTTTCGGGCTTGTTAAAAAGCTTTTCTCTCTTTTGGTCAAAGCCCGCAACAACAGCCTTGTATCCGTCTTTTTCTTCAGTTTTCTTCTGCACAACGGCGCAAGGACCGGCTTCTATCACAGTTACGGGTATAACCTCACCGTTTGAAGCGAACACTTGCGTCATGCCTAGCTTCTTTCCTAAAATTGCTTTCTTCATGTTCTTCTCCTTGCTCCTTATAACTTAATGTTGATATCAACACCTGCAGGCAAATCCAGCTTCATAAGTGAGTCCAGCGCCTTGGTAGTGGTATAGATATCAATCACCCTTTTGTGTGTGCGCAGTTCAAACTGCTCACGGCTGTCCTTGTTGACATGCGGCGACCTTAAAATTGTTACCACTTCCTTTTCGGTCGGAAGCGGAATAGGTCCCGCAATTCTTGACCCTGTCTTTTCGGCCGCCTCGATTATACGGGCAGCAGCGATATCAATAAGACTGTGGTCATACGACTTTAACTTAATTCTGATTTTTTGAGTTGCCATAATTTTCCTCCTTAACCCAAATCCGCCTTAAACTCTGTGACACCACTATATATTGGGAATCAAGCATATTCTAACCACCATTTGTGGTTAATACACGTCCCCGTGTGTGTCGCACTGTGAGAGAGAAATAAAAAAACGTACTGTCCCCTTATTTTTGTCAGCGGTCGCTGAGGTCACGCCTCAACTTGTCGGCATAAATTCTCCGTTATTTGTTGCTAAACACGGTAACTTTATGTTTCAACCCATGTTCACAGTGCTATGATTATACACTATTATTCATATCAAGTCAACCACTTTTTCAGCTTTTTTAACAAAGATTTCTAGATTGTTCAAATGGTACAAACATTCATCTCTAAAAAAGAAAAAACAACCCCTTAGATTGTTTTAAGCAAAAACACTCAGAAGAATTATCACACCGATGCACAAAAGAGCGAGCACTGCATAAATCCACATAATGCTGGTTTTATTGGTATTCTTTTTAATAAACTTAATAAGACACATACAAACAACAATGGCAAGGGCGGCAATGATAATATATCTCGTAAGCGGGTCAATACCGCGCAAGAAATTCGTCAGTGTATTCCATGTTTCTTCAAACCAATTCATAGTGCCCCCCAAGTCTATCCGCCGCAATGTTTGTTAAGACTTGCATTTTATTATAACCTTCTTTACAGAATAAGTCAATAGGACAAAGGCAATATGTATCACTTTGTATCATGTTTGCTCAACAGCATTTGCCTGCTCCTGTGCCCTGCACACTGCCATGGCACCAGACTCACTTAACATAACAACATTATCACCACAGCTTGGGGCAATAAACTCTTTAAACATACTCAGGCTGAATTTTCGGCTTTCAACAATATCATATGTTGCCCCCTGAGACAGCATGCATCCTTCAAAATCTATATCATGAGCAAGGCAAACGGATTCTTTTACCATTCCGTTTTCAAATCTTACTTTATACCTCAAACCTGTACTCTCATCCAACACAAAATCTTCTTCTTTAAAACCGCAGAACACCATGGGGCCCAGCACAAATTTTTCAAAAATCTTGTTCTCATAACCCTCAATGACTCCCTCTTCATATTCCTTGGAGTTTACTTCTACTATACCCATGTGCACAATAACTTCTTCTTTGACGCTCTTAATAATTTCATTTATTTTATTCTTGTCAAAATTCCCTACAGTGCTACCCAAAAAGCCATGTACCGTGACGGTCTGCCCCCCCCCACAGATTTCAGCGGAAAATAATCTTTTAGATTTTCAAACAGCGACAAAACAGGTACTATATTTTCGAATTTATGCTCAATGCAAGCAACATCAAGTTCTTTTTGGCTAATGTCTATAGGCATATATGTCAAATCAAAGCCTTCTTTAATCAAATACTCCGTTATTATTTTGGAAATCTGTCCGTTGCCGCAGCCCCAATCGGTAAAAATTATATGTTTTTTGTCAGCGTGTTTTTCAGCGATATATTTGGCAATTGCCAACATATCCTGAGTGACGCTTGGAATAGCTACTTTTTTGTATTCCTCGTCCTGTTCAATTGCAAAAAGTCCGTCTATGCCATCATTACTTAAATACCAAAACGCGCTGTCGTTGAGCGGTTCACCTTTCTTTATCGCCTCTTTAAGCCTGTTTAACACTTCCTTAGTTTCCGCTTCTTTCATATTTTTACCCCAAGTTTTTATTTAACTCATTTAAGCATAAAATCTTTTAAAACAATATCCCTAAAATTCAAAACATAACTAACAATTTAGTTTATTTGTCAAATGCGCTGATTATTTTTATAAATTTGCTTACAATCAGAGAATCTCCGCCCACAAGTGCGCCGTTTACGCCTTTTATTTTGGCTATGCCGTCAGCATTATTTTCAGTCACGCTGCCGCCATACAAAATTCCGATAGTTTCAGCAGCCTCTTCATCATAAAGAGTAGCCACCACTCCCCTTATAAATTCAATCGCGTCCTCTATCTGACCATTTGAAGCTACAACGCCTGTGCCTATTGCCCACACGGGCTCATAGGCTATCGTGATGGACTTAAGCTCGTTTTTATAAACACCGAGCAGAGCCGACGACACCTGAGCCTGTAAGATTTCCTGAGTGATATTCTCATCCCGCTCAGCACGGTTTTCACCAATACACAACACAACACCCAGACCGCGGCTAAGAGCTTTTAGCATCTTTTTGTTTATAGAACTTTCGGTTTCATAACCTCTGCTGCGTCTCTCACTGTGACCGACAAGCGTAAATTTCGCTCCTGTGTCAAGCAGCATATCGGCTGAGACTTCACCGGTAAAACTCCCCTTGTCGTTTTCGTTCACGTTTTGAGCTCCAACAATAATGTTTGAGCCCTTGGCCTTTTTGCAGGCAGCACCAAGCGCCACATACGACGGACAAATCCCGATATTGACTTTTTTAGTTTTGACCTGCGGTATAATTTCGTCAATATAACCCTCCACCTCTTTGGTAGTTTTGTTCATCTTAAAATTTGCGATAACTGCTTTCATAATCCTCTCCTTGTGGCCACACAGCCGGCATGCAAATGCGTTCATATAATAATATCACAGTAAACTAATACCTGTCATTTCCTTGGGCTGCTTAATTTTTAATATCTTTAAAATCGTTGGAGCAATGTCACCCAGCTTGCCGCCCTCTTTAAGCTTAAGCCCTATTAAACCATCATCTATCACAACAAACGGAACCTTAAATATACTATGCTGAGTGGATACCTTTCCGTCACGGGTAAACATCTCTTCAATGTTTCCATGATCGGCGGTTATAATGCAGGTACCCCCTTCTTCAAGAGCAGCTTCAGCAATTTCATTAAGCCTAAGGTCAACTTCCTTAACCGCTTCAAGCGCAGCCTTATAATCGCCCGTATGCCCAATCATGTCTCCGTTTGCAATATTAATGGTAATCAATTTATACTTATGGCTCTTTATGGAGGATATGGCAAACTGTGAAATTTTTTGTGCCTGCATTTTGGGTTGCACGGCAAAGTTTGGAATTTTATCACTCTCAAACAGCTTTCTATCCTCACCTTTATATGGTTTTTCTATCGTTCCGTTAAGATAATATGTCACATGGGCATATTTGGTAGTCTCGGCAATTTTTAGCTGAGAAAATCCGTTTTTGCTTATCACTTCGCTCAGTGTATTTTGAGGTACAACATCTGCATAAGCTACAGCAATGTTTTTAAATTTTGCGCTAATTTCCGTGGTTGTTTGCACTCTGAAATTCTTAAGCCTCTTTGTTTCAAATTCCTTAAACTTGGTGTCGGTTAGGCTTTCCAAAAACTGAATCGGTCTGTCTTTTCTGAAGTTTACCAAAATAAACGCATCGTTGTCTTTAAAAGTGTGAGCTCCGCCGCCGTCATCAACAATACACGGCTCTATAAATTCATCGGTTATGCCTGCTTTATAATTTTGTTTTATGCCGTCATATATGCTGACAACAGGAGTAGCCTTACCAAAAATTACCATATCATAAAACTTTTTAGTTCTGTCATAGTTGTGCTCCCTGTCCATGGCAAAAAATCTGCCGCACACAGAAGCAAACTTACCCAAACCTATCTTTTTCATATGTGCATCAACCAAAAGCAAATATTTTTCGGTGCTCTTATAATAGGTGTCCCGTCCGTCGGTTACAGCGTGAACAAACACCTTTTTCAGCCCCATCTTTTTTGCCATGTCAAGATAAGCCAAAAGATGCTTATAATGACTGTGCACGCCGCCGTCGCTAATAAGACCCATTAAATGGAGCGCTGAATTATTCTTTTTCACATGCTCCATGGTCTTTATGATTTCGGGGTTCTTAAAAAAAATTCCGCTGTCAATTTCAAGATTAAGTTTAAGCAAGTTCTGATATACCACTCTGCCTGCCCCTATGTTCATATGCCCCACTTCACTGTCACCCATCTGACCTTTAACCAAACCTACGGGTTCTTCGCTGGCAGAAATTGAAGTATAAGGATATTTTGATTTATAATAATCCAAAAAGGGAGTACCCGCCTCTTTTACGGCGTTACCCTTTTTTCGCGGATTTTCTCCAAATCCGTCCAATATTAAAAGAACACAAAAATCAGTCCGCATTTCTTTCTCTCCGACCGGCCGCACTTATTTTGCTTTCTTAGCTGCGGCTTTTGCCGGAGCTTTCTTGGCAGCCTTCTTAGGAACGATCATGTCCTCAACGTCTCTGATAACGTCCACGCCCGGAAGGGTCTTTCCCTCAAGCATCATAAGACTTGCTCCGCCGCCTGTTGAAATATGGTCTATGCGCTTAGCATACCCGAGCCTTATAACAGCCGCAGCACTGTCGCCGCCACCAATAAAGGTAAACCCATTGCATTTGCTTACAGCTTTGGCCACTTTTAAAGTACCATTTGCAAAGTTGCTAAATTCATAAACCCCAACGGGTCCGTTCCATATAATGGTTCCAGCGCCCTTAATTTCTTTAATAAACATTTTTGTTGTTTTAGGTCCGATATCCAGCCCTTGATAGTCGTCAGGTATAGCAGCTGTCAAAAACTTTTTGCGCTTAGCTGAGTTGCTGAATTCTTTTGCTGCAATAGTGTCATATGGCAGAAGTACCTTTACGCCTTTCTTCTTTGCTTCATCAAGCATACGTTTTGCAAAATCAATATTAGTTCCGTCTAAAAGCGACTTTCCGATGCTGCCGCCCTGAGCCTTAATAAAAGTATAAGCCATTCCTCCGCCAATAATAAGTGTGTCGACCACTCTCAAAAGATTTTCAATAACCTGAATTTTATCCTTTATTTTAGACCCACCCAAAATAGCTACAAAGGGGCGTTTGGGTTCACTCAGAATACTGTTGATTACTTTTATTTCTTTGCCCATCAAAAAGCCTACAGCGTTTGGCAGAAGATTTGCTACACCATAGGTTGAGGCATGCTCTCTGTGTGCTGTTCCGAATGCGTCGTTTACATAAATGTCAGCAAGCAGCGACAATTCCTTGGCAAACTTGGGGTCATTTTTGTCTTCGCCCGGGTTAAACCTCAGGTTTTCAAGCAACAATACTTCGCCGCTTTTTAAGGCCTTGGCCTTTTCTTTAGCATCCTTGCCAACTGTGTCGGTTGCAAAAACTACAGGTGCCTTAATCAACTGAGATAATCTCTCGGCCACAGGTCTGAGCGTAAGCTTGGGGTCAATTCCGTTGGGGCGCCCGAGATGCGAGCAGGCAATAACCTTTGCCCCCTGTTCGGTCAGATAGTTTATTGTAGCAAGACTCTCCATTATGCGGTTGTCGTCAATAATCTGTCCTTTTTCGTCCTGCGGAACATTAAAGTCCACTCTTAAAAGTATTGTCTTACCTTTTACATTGATATCTTTTATGGTTGTTTTCATATTTTTTCTCCTTCTTCTTTTATATCATTATATCTACAAAACTTATGTTTTTGTATACTTTTTAAGACGCTATCATAGCAATTGTCGCAAACGTTTCACTGATGTCATCTATAGCGTTTATCATGCTGTTGTGTATAGTAAAGTTTTCGGCGTTCTCAGTTTTATTTTTAAGAGCAGCTGTTGCCGCCTCTCTGGTCTGCGCCTTAATTTTATCAACATCGCTGTCAAGCTCCAGCACCCTTACCATCAAAGCATTTCGGTCAAATTCGGCCGTGCTGTCAAACATACGCAGAGCCGTAAGCGAAGCTACACTTATAAGAAGCACTTTGTCGGTCATTTCTTTTATACTCTTTTCTTGCGCCCGTGTAAAATGTTTTTTATGATTTTCTGCTCTAAGGCTAAAAAATATTATCTTTTGTATCTTTCTGATAATGGTTCGGTTTTTATGAACAATATCTAAAATCTTTGAAAGTTTGGCCTGATCCCCTTCACTTACGCCGGAGGACACATTCATTATTGTCTTTTCTATTTCAAAGGTGTAACTGTTTATTTTTGCAACATCATCTTCAATAAACTTCTTTTCTTCTTCATCATCGCTGAAGGCACACTCCACACTCTTAAAGAAGTGCCCGCTGAGTTTGGTATAGATATCTATCAGGCTATTTAGCATAACCGGCACCGCCGTTGCTGCAGTAATTTCGGCAACAGCAGGAAGTGCACTTTGATGATGCCTTCTCTGCTTCTCCTTAAACACAGCCGCTGCCAAATTTGTAACATGTTTTCTTAAAGGAATAAGCGTAAGGGCTATAACAATATTAAATATTATATCAAACAGCAACACCGCAAACATAGCCGAACCTACCCACTGCTCCATATATGTCCCCAAAAGCGGCACGCACGCAAGCATTATGCTAAAGACTACAGCGCCTACAACATTAAACAGCACATGCACCATACCCATTCTCTTTGCAGTAAGTGTTCCGCCCAGCGTTACCAGCATTGATGACAAAGCAGTACCTATGTTAAGACCGATTGCACCCCAAAGTGCCAAATCAACCGATATAATGCCCGCTGTCAAAAAGCTTATGAGCACAGCAAAGGCTCCAAGCGAGGTTTGAAGCAGGCAGGTAAGAACTGTAAATGTTAGAAATATTAGTATAGGATGGCTGATAAAATTAGCAAATCCGTCAAACAAGTGCAAATCATTAAGCATGCCCATACCGTCAGACATTATGGTAATACCCAAAAACAACAATCCTATAAAGACAAACAGCCTAGCAAAGTTTTTAACCTTGATAGACTTTGAAAATAAAAGCACAAACATTCCTACAATTATAACAAGGCTTAAAACCTTCAAAACTTTTAATGACCCTATAACAATAAGTCCGTGCACAACGGCTGCACCCACATTGACGCCAAACACAATTCCGACAGCCTGAATAAGAGTTATTACGCCTGCGTTGCAAAGCGCCGCAAACAGCCCCATAGAGGCAGTAGAACTCTGAAGAATGGTGGTAAAACCCAATCCAATACCGGCCGCACCAAAAGGATTTCTTGTGGCTTTTGTTATTACATTTCTAAACTTGCTTCCGGTGGTGCGCTCCAGGGCCTCGCTGGTCATTTTTACGCCAAACAGCATAACTCCGAGCCCCACCAAAAAAGTTACTATCCCAAAAAATATTTCCATAAATTAATTGGTTACCTTTTGTGCTATTCTATCAGATTTAAACAAAGTTGTATATCAAAATAAATGATTTTGCGACAAATTTCAGGGTTTAGTATGTGCATTTCACATTTTTTTAACAACCGGCATATATTACTTTCACAAAACAGCGCGCAAGGGGCACTGAAGCTGCAGGCACAGACTTAACCGCATGCCAAAGATACTACGCAAAAAAGAGGTGATTTTATGACAATTGAACAAATGGCAAGTGAGATTGCCAAAAACAACAAAAGCGAACAGGAAGCAATTGAAGGCTATTACCTTCTGATTGACGAAGCAAAACGTAACAATGCTCCAAAAGAATTTATAGCACAAGTCGAGGAGATAATAAGCGACGAGATGAACCACTCTGAAGTGCTGTCTTATTGGGTAACCAAAATGACCGGAATAAAGCCGAACGAAACCTAATAAATATCCGCATCAAAAAAGACCGACCGAACGGTCAGTCTTTTTTGTTATCTTATTGCGC
Source organism: Christensenellaceae bacterium (assembly GCA_031260975.1). Classification (NCBI taxonomy): domain Bacteria; kingdom Bacillati; phylum Bacillota; class Clostridia; order Christensenellales; family Christensenellaceae; species Christensenellaceae bacterium. The sequence goes on along the minus strand of JAISKJ010000003.1, from coordinate 72,921 downwards.
TTTTAAAGGCCTTGCCTGTTTTAAACGACGGAACAAGCTTGTGAGGGATTATCATCTTCTGTTTGGTGACCGGATTGACGCTCACCCGCTCAGCACGGCCTCTTACCTCAAACTTACCAAACCCTAAAAGCCTTACCGCCTCGCCGCGTTTCAGCGTATCATAAATAATCTCAGTTATGGCATTGAGACAATTAAGCGTTTCTTTTTGAGTAAGCTTCGATTTGGCGCTGGCCGATTTTACCAATTCTTTTTTGTTCATATTTATGTTTCTCCTTGTTGCCTCAATTATTACCCAAGCAAAAAGTTTTATTCAAAAAATCCGATTATTTTCAGATGCTTTGTTACATTTCATTCCGGCGGCAGCTCTACTCCATCCGAACTCTGAGTGATATTCTGTTTTTTCTTTATTAAAAAACCCAACTCCTGCTTGCTGAAAGTTCCGCCCAAAATTACAAGGCCCACAAAAACTGTCGCACCAAGTAAAAACGACAAAACTAAACCGGTGCCGCCCAAAAAGTCAAACAGCCGCAGGCCTAAAAAGCATGCACTCAAAAGCCCAAGGCTTGAAAGCACCATTGGAGTCAGACCCCCTACCCTAAACCTTACGAGCTTTCTTAAATATATTAGATTTATCACAAGCCCCACAAAGAAGCACGCCATATTAGAAATCACTGCACCCAGAATATTGACTCCGGGTATGCCCAGCAAAATCACCTCCAAAATAATCTTAACCACGATTGCAATACCCAAACTTATGACGGGCACATAGGGTTTTCCCATACCCTGAAGGATTGCCGTGACAAGCTGCAAAAAACCCAGAAACAGCACGCTTACCGCCGACACCTGCAAAAGTACGGCAGCTATATTCAGCCCTTCAACCGCGCCAAACAGTAGCCCCAAAATTTGAGGAGCAAAAAATAAATATACAAGTGCACACGGAAAAAGTAAAAACAAATTAAGCTTAATTGCAAGCGAAACTTTTTTAGTGCTATCCTCTTGGGTTTTGTTGCGCGCAAGAGTCGGAATGATAGCAAACGATAGCGAGAGCGAAATGATAGTAGGCAAAGATATCATGGTGCTGATAATTCCGCTGTTTATGCCAAGCAGACTCACCGCCAAACTGTTTGAAAGTCCGATGCGTTCAAGAAGATTAACTATCAAAAAACTATCCAGCATAAGCGACAGCGGAAAGATGGACGAGCCCAGCACAAACGGAACTGACGCCAGAAAAACCTCTCTTATAGTCTCTCTTATCGGAGCTTTATCAGAGCGTGACACAGGTATATTTTCTTTAGTGAACAAATAATGGATTATTATATAAAGCAGCGCAAAAACCTCGCTGAGCGTAATGCCTAGCAGTGCTCCTACGGCACCGTAAATTAAGCCTTGGGGCATAAGCTTTACGGCAAGAAATAAACCCAGAAACAGTTTAAAGATTTGTTCAATAATTTGCGAAACGCCCGTTGGTACCATATCCATATGGCCCTGAAACCAGCCTCTTATTGCCGAAAGCACCCCCACAACAAATATTGCAGGGGCCACAACAAGATATCCTGAGGCAATATCCGGAGCACCTTGAAGCCTAGATAAAACACCTGAAAGAAGCATCAAAACCAAAGCAAATGCTCCGCTCAAAATCATGAGCATAAGCAGTGCGCCCCTAAAAATACGCCGCGCCCCTGAAGGATTGCCAACAGCAATTTCGCGGCTTATAAGTCTTGAAATTGCAGCGGGCATGCTGGTTGAAGTAAGACTCAGAATAAGCGCAAAAACAGGAAAAACCATATAATAGATGCCTATCCCGCCGGTTCCCAAAATGTTGGTAAGCGGAATTTTATAAAAAGCGCCCAAAATTTTGCAGATAACTCCGCTCACACTTAAGATAAGCGCTCCCAGCACAAACGATTGCTTCTTCATAGGCTACACCAAAAGCCCAGACAGATAATTTGCAGCAAAATTGATTACTTCAGCCTTGCCCCCAACATCCCCCAGCACAGCGATGCTACCGCACCAAAACCCCTGCGAAAAAACAGGAGCGACAAATCCGTCTATATTTCTGCCGGAAATAATTTGTATATCCTTATACTCTCCGGCAACTGTTATGTCACAAAATTCTTTGGTGAGTTTTTGTTCGAGCATGTCTTTTTTACCGGCACCCTTGGCGAGAATTACTCTTTCGTTATCCGTCATAATACATGGACACTGCACAATTTCATAAAGACTTTCCAAAATTTGCTCGCCTTGGCTTTTGATATTAAAAATTCTTGAAAACTTGCGCAAAATCAGTTCCTCATCAGACAGAATGATTTCAATATCGCTCCCCTCCCTAAGGTTAAGCGTGCGCCTTATTTCTTTTGGTACAACTATTCGCCCCAGCTCGTCAAGCTTGCGGACAATTCCTGACACTTTTTTCATAGTGTTAGTTTGCATGCAAAAAAGAAAGTTATGCCTAAACATAACTTTTACATTCAAATATTTTTTGTTTTAATTGCAGTTGATAAAAGGTTATGTTATATTTTACTTGTATCAATTTCTATATCAATTTCATCGGGGTCTTTTAGGTCATCCGCCGACACGATTATATCGCCGTCATCCTTAATATCTGCAGGAAGCTCCTTGATGAGCCGCTCCAGCGCCTTGTCAACGCTTCTGTCTCTCATACGGTCCAAGGATATAATTGTTCCTGTTTCGTTCAAATCTTCTTCAATGAGTTCTTTCTTTGCCATATCCGGTGGATTTAGCTTCATCTCATCATATAGAATGTCGCAAATATACTGACTTAAAAACCAATAATAGTTGCGTAAATTAAGCCCGTTGGCCTTTACAACCTGACCAAATCTTGGGCTCTCAAAAATTTTATCTATAGCAGGATTTAAAAACGCTTTCATTTTTTGCGGAGCGAGCTTGCTGCTGTTTCTGGCAGCCATTATGTTCCACTCAAGCGCTCGCTTATAGTTTATCGGAAAAAAGTCGCCAAAGCCCCGCTTATAAATATACCCCATATAATCCTGTGCCGGAATATGCCCCATGCAGGCGTAGCCTGCTATTTCTTCAATTTTTTTAGTAACAAGCTTGCGATATTTGTCTCTGTTATATCTCGTAGGCTTGTCGGCATCAACCACCCAGCTTCGCAGACGCAAAAACAAATCCCTATGTTCTGCAAAATCAAGCTCATCATAATCGTCTCTGTTATAAAAAATTTCTTCATCAAAAATACCCATATTTCACTCCACAAAAGTCAATGTAATATAATTTTCTATCATTCTCTATGCTAATTATACTAGGTTTTATCTGACGTGGCAACCGATTAAACAGGTTTACTCAAAAACGACAAATAACTTCATGATTATACACATGAAGCATCAGCTTATCACAATATAAACAATCTCAAATATTTCGGGATTGCTTGTCAAATAAAACTTGACGGCAAACTCATTAGGCAGCGCTCCGCTCACTTTATATACATAGTCATACACCATTGAAGCACTCAGGTCTTGCCCGCAGCTCATATAATTCAGAGTATCATACTCCGTGCCGTCTATTATAAATTTTGTGCTTACAGCGCCGGACGATATTCCGACAAGAGCACCGTTTAAAAATAACTGAACCCGTATTGTCGCTCTGCCCAGATGGTCAATCATTAAAAATTCAGCAACAATCTCTTGTGCTTTGGGCATCACCACTATCTGAACGGTCTTTTCGATTTCGCCGTACTTAAAAACTATTTGAGTCTGCCCTACACTCTTGGCAACAAAGCGGTCTGTATCAAAATATACAATGTTAGAATTTTTTATATCAAACGAAGAAGTTTTATAAAAATCACTTGCAAAGCTCGGAGTAAACTGAACGGCAGGCAATGTCATTGACTGTCCTACTTCAAGCGTCAGGCTGCTATCGCAGCTAAGCACAACATCCGTCAGCGGAATTCCTGAAACAAAAACCTTTACGGTTTTGAACTTTCCTATGTTTTTGTTGGTAACCTTTATAAGACAGTTTCCTACACCTGAAGCAGTAACAATATTTTCTGTGACACTTACACACAGGCCGTCAGCCGAAACATCAACACCAGACGGCATATCAAAATAAAAACTCCTGAAAAAACCTGCTGCCTCAGCTGCCTGATGCTCCGCAGAAGTTCCGCCCGGCAAATATAAATTTATGTCCTGATTAAATCCGGCAAAATCATAGACCGAACCCTTATAACACAACTGTACGCCAAAATCTATGTCATCGTCGTCTGCCGGCAGCGACTTTACTTCGACCAAAACAGAATTATGATAGACCTTATCTCCCACAGACGCTTGAGCTAAAAGCTTGCCGCTGCCAATTCCCACGGGTTTGATTTTGTTGTTTTCAATCATAAAAATGCTTTCATCTTCTGAGCTGAATTCTATTGCGTTATGCGGCAGATTAGTTTGAATTTTTATGTTTTTCAGGTCAACCTCACTGTTTATGTTAATTTCTATTTTATTGGTTGAAAAAATCAAAAAACGTTCCTCGTTTTGAGGAACAACCGTAATCATAATCGCTATAAAAATACAAAGGGCTGAAAGAGAGCCCATGGCATATAAAATACTCCGCCATGTCTTGCTCATACTCCAAGCCTCCTTTTGAGAGAGTCGACATAATGTTAATAAAATTGTCGGATTTTGTCAAGTAATTTACATAAGAAAAAGGCTCTTTCTTTAATGCAGTGAGCTTTAGGGCCTAAATATATGGCAAAACTCTCAAAAAGGGTTGACGAAAGCAAAACTATATAGTATACTTGTAAAACAAATTTTAGATAGAGGTGAAGGACTATGAAAAAAGATTTACATCCGGATTATCATGAAGTTGAAGTTATCTGCGCTTGCGGCGAAAAATTTAAAACCCGTTCAACCAAAGCGGGAGAAGTTATAAAGGTGGAAATTTGCAACAAATGCCACCCGTTTTATACCGGCAAACAAAAGATAGTCGACACCAGCGGCCGTGTAGAAAAGTTCCAGAAAAAATACAAAATGTAATTAAAAAAATCCTCACGTAAAGCGCGGGGATTTTTTATTTATATCATCTGCTGCGACGGGCCGTCGGCAGTCTGCAGCTGCTGCATATGAAAACTTCTAAACCTGTTCAAAATATTCTCCATATCCTCACGGTTCTGCAAAATGTTTGTTATATCTTCAACACTGTCTATCTTGGTGGGAGTGCCCAGAATAGTCAGATGGTCGCCCGTATCCGGGCTTTGTTCTTCACGCTGTCCCTTGCCGTATACGGTAGGAATTATCTTTATCGGCAGACTCTCATCTGTATCAACCTTGCTACCGTCTAAGTTACCGGCATCAATTTCAAATACCTGTCTTTCGGCAAAGGTGCCGTCCCATTGTTTTTCTTTTATTGTCTTTATATTAACTCCGCCGATGCCCACATCATGATTTGCCCAATCATAATTGTTGTGATAAAAACTGTCAACAATCTTACAGTCGTTTAGCTCTCCTTCCCTGTTTGTTTTTATGAGAATATTCATGGTATGATCTTCCAACTGACAACCAGAACTGCCTTTTATATACTTTCCGTCGCTTGTTTTGTTGGGCTCATATATCTTATCAATTTCTACAGGTGCGCAGATACATACATCAATTGTGCGCAACTCCGTATAGCATGTATCATAAAACTTCTCCACCGCGCTGTTATACGCCGCCGTATCCCCTTTATTTGAAGCTTCATAAGCATCCATAAGAAATCCGTTCATCTGCTCGCCCTGCCACCTGTCAAACATAAGCTGCTTTACCTGCGCATGGTGACGGCAGTCCCCCAGACCCAACGCAAACATAGCCGAAATACTTGTGCGCGAATCTGCCTCTTTATTGTTTTCTTTGCCGGCAACATAAAACAGTGATTTCACCGTTCTGTCATAAGCGCTTGTACCGTCGGCATCTTTATGTTCGGCGTTATTTTCAAGATTAAGACCTGTGCCGGCAAAGTTTTCCGTTCCAAAGTGAAACCTTATAAAAGAATTTGTTGCATCTAAAAATTCTTCTGCATTATTAATATCTTTAAGACAACCATATTCTTTCAGTTTGTCAGGTACCTTTCCTTCAGGAAAGAGCTGCTCTATGGGTTTGCCCAAAAGACCGTCAAATATTTCAATATCTTTTCGTGAAATCGAATGGTCCGGCAACTGTCCGCCAAACTTAGTGTTTCCGCCTATATAATTAGCTCCTTCAAAGTTGGAAGCAAAACCTCTGTAGTTATAGCTCCATGTTTTGAGCATCTCAGCTTTTTTAAAGCCTGCCGAGTTATTAGTTTGATTTTTTTCAGAAGCAACTTGATTTTGAACTACATTTTCTATTTTTTCATTTAGTTTTTCAACAATAATGTTTACTGTTTCCGGGTTATTATAACCGGCAACACCCAAAATAGAATCTCTCGTTGTTTGTATCTGCCAATCGGGGACATTCATTTTAAGAATTGCGTCCAAGCTGTCTATAATCTGGTCTGGAGGCACGCCCGCAATAAAGGCAGCCTCCAGCTTGGTTGCTACACACCAATAATCCTTTGTTCCCTCGGCACCCTCTTTAAGACATGCCAGATAAGTCAGTTCCGCCAATTGTTTGGCCCTATCTTTATTGGCTTGTCCGGCTTCAATCCGGCCGGTCAGCATTTCTTTTTTTAAAGCCAGCTCCACGTTTCGGTATTATGCATTAATACCCGGATAAAACTCAGCAAACTTAGCAAAGCCCGCTTCATATGCGTCAGCCGATTTTTGCAGATACATAATACTCTCTTGCTGAGAGGCTGCCTGATTAGACTTGATTTTATAGGCTTTTCCCAAAGCCCCGTAAACATCCCCGCTCACGCGGTTTTCTTTAATCAATTTGTTTGCAAGTTCAATAGTTTTGTCAGGTGCGGGAACCCCGGATTTATTATATCCCACCATCAGCAGTTCGTTTACCATAAGCGAGTTTTTAAAAGTCTCATTGGTGCATTTGTCATAAAAAGCAACCATTTCATCAAAGTTGCCCAAATCCCTGAAAGCGACAAATATCCGCATCAACTGACTGTTAGTGGCAGTATTAATAAACTCATCTTTCTCTAAAAATTGCTGCTTCAAAAAAGCCGTCCTGTCTTTTTTGTTTTCAAATGACTTTATGCGGCCTGCCTGCTTATTAAACTCCTGCTGTCTTAAAGCATACTCCTGATTTTTCTTTCTGCTCTCCTGCAGGTCATAAAAGCCCACCCCCGAAAAATAGTATTCACCCATATAACCCTCCCCAAAGCGGGGTGCCCCGCCATTTTATGCACTGCGATGCCGGACAATTTTTAAGCAAAGTTAAATAAGCCCGCGAAAACGCGAGCCTAAATTACTAATTTAAAAATTCTGACCCGTTCCTTGCACCGGATTAACCTTATACGTTGCGTCAAAAGCAGAATTAGTTACGCTATAAGGGTTGTCCGGTTCAGTAACATTAACCTTTGAGCCGGCAGGCACAACCTGAAAGGCACCCTCGCCCCATTCGGATTTCATAATAAACACATTTTCGGTTGCCGTATAAAAAGACTGAGGATCGCCGCAAGTCTGATATTCAGCTTGCTTGCCTCCTGCCTTTATTTCTCCGTATCTCTTTTCAAAATCCGCCTTAGTTTTGTTAAAATACTGCTCTCCGTCAGGATTGGTTATTATCATAGCTCCGGCATCTGCCATCTCTTTTGTGATAACCTTTTCAGCCTCAACAAACCTGTATTTTTTGCCGCCTATTTCAACGATGGGCCCCGTCGTAACCTTTTCACCTTCCACCGCACGCCTCGCCGAAATTTTACAGTCCTTTGTGGCAACAACTTTGTTCAAATCCGTAAAATAAGGCAAAGCCTCGGCGGGTTTTTGTATTACCCTAAAATCCATATCCATGTCGGTATATTTTTTTAAATCCATTGAAGTAAAATGAATTCTCTTGTTTTCCATAATTTCCTCCTCTATCCACAGCATTTGCTGATAATGTGGACAATTACATTATACCTCGCTCGCTCTTGTCAAGCCCTAAATTCATAAAAAATAAAAAACAACCCAATTTTTTCAAATCGGGTTGTCCACAGTTGAGTTGATAGCCGCCCCCATTTTTCCCTCTTCCTTTTTGTTACATTCTGTGATATAATAAAAATATGGAAGAAAGAGATATTGAAGAAGAATTTACACTTGCCGACATATTAAACGCTTACATAAATATAAATCCGAGGCAGCTAAGCGAAACCGAAATACAAGTGCTCATAGAGGATTTTGAAGCCATCAAAAGCGGAGAATTAGATGTGCCGAGTGAATTGCTTTATGACTTTTTTGCTTTTGGCAAGCTTGTGCCGTCTCGTCATACAACATTTGCTGATGATATAGCATCCAAATATCCTGCCGAGAGGTTTTTAAGAGTGCTTGAAATCGGCGCGGGAAAACAATGCTTGTTGTCTAAAACTCTGGTGAAAAAGGGCTACTATGTAACAAGTATGGACCCACAGATTTTGATAGATGAAAATCGTGCTGCCAAAAAAGGCTTTATTGTCACAAAAGACTATTTCAGATGTGATGAGTTTTCACCCGACAGCATAGGAACAGATATAAGCAGTTATGACTTGATTGTTGCCCAACAGCCTTGCGGTGCTACCGAACATATTATACGACAGTGCCTAAAAAATAATAAGCCATTTGAAATTAAGCTATGCGGCGATGCTCATCCGCATCTTTCGGGTGAAGAAGATGATACTCTGGAAGAATGGTATAATTACCTAAGCTCAATAGAAGGAACTTATATCGACAAAAACACTTATCAGGCAAGCAACAAAAAATTTCAGCAGGTACAAACACAGATTGATGAACCTGCCGCACATACTCTTAATGATATATTAGAAAACCACTTTTAAGTGGTTTTTTATTTATCCGCCGCCTCATGTGCCAGAGTTTCAATATCCCCTGCACCCAAAAACAAAACTACGCAGCCGCTATATTTTTTCAATATTTTTTTACTGTCAAATTTATCCATAATAAACGGGCCGTAAATTTTATAACAATTTACAGTTCGTTTCAGTGAAAGACACAGTTTTTCGGCACTGCCCTCATAATCATATTGCTCGCGTGCGGAATATGTATCTATAATATATAAATCCTGAACCTCATCAAAGCATTTTAAAAAACTCTTAAACAATGTTTTGGTGCGGCTGTAGGTATGCGGCTGAAACACGCATATGATGGGCAAATTATATGTTTCTTTGGTTGTCTTTATTGCGTTTTTTATCTCCGTGGGGTGATGGGCATAATCATGGATAATTATATTTCCCACGGCCTCACCCACTTTCTCAAATCGGCGTTTAACGTTTTCAAACTCAAACAGTGCTTTTGAAATTATGCTCATCGGCACACCCAAATCCAAACACACAAAGCTTGCCGCAAGAGCGTTCAGCACATTATACCTGCCGGCACACCTCAAATGTATTTGCCCAAGATTTTGGTTGCCTTTAAAAACACCAAAACTATAGCGCCCTTGGTTTTGTTTTACATTCCTTGCCATTAAGTCACCGCAGTCTATACCAAAGGTTTTTTTGTTGCCGGATATAATCAAATCTGAATATTTGTGATTAATATAACAAACCCCTGCCTTATTTGCAAATGTACTGAAGGATTTTTTTATGTGGGATAACGACCTGAAGTAATCCATATGCTCTTTTTCAATATTGGTAATCACCGCATGTGTAGGGTACAAAGCCAAAAAACTGTCAGCATATTCGCACGCTTCGGTAACAAAATATTGTTTGTCGCCTATTTTGAGGTTTCCGCCCAGAGCTCCGAAATCCCCTCCGATATGTACCGTCGGAGTGTCAAACTTCATTAAAATTGCCGCTATCATAGCGGTGGTTGTGGTTTTGCCGTGCATGCCGCTGACAGCAATCACTTTCTGATAATTTTTTGAAATCTCCCCCAAAAACCGTGAGCGTGCAATCGTGAGAATACCACTCTCTCTGGCGGTTTTTAGCTCTATATTATCTTCTTTTATGGCGGCACTATAAATCACCATATCTGGGTTGACTTTCAAATTATTTTTGCTGTGCCCATAAAATATTCTGACACCAAGCTTTTCAAGCTCAGCGCAAAATTGATTTCTTGTTATGTCGCTGCCAAAAACCGCGCAGCCCTCACGCATCGCAAGCCCCGCCAGAGCACTCATACTCACCCCGCCGATGCCGACAAAAAACAGTACTTTATTTTTTTTATCCTTTGCTATCATACTATTTTATATGAGGCAAATGCCCAAAAAGTGAGAAAAAGAATCACCCAAGCACTTCTTTTACTATTTTAATCTAATCACACACACTATTGCGTGCTCTAATAATTTTTTTGTCTTTTGTTTTGTAATATTTAAAATTTGAGGTGAAGTCAAAAGCGGCTCAGCTTCGGCAAATTCATGAACCTCAACATAAAAACCCCTCTCACCAAGCCATTCCTTCACGTGCTCCAAGTTCTTAAAGCGCGGCAGATTGTTTCTATCGGTCAGCGCACTCAATCCCTCGTTAAGCCCTTTTAAGTTTTGGTTCTGGCTTTGAATAAACTTTGCAGGCGTAAAATCACAAGTTATCCAAACTCCCCCAAACTTTTGTAGAATATTCTTAACATTTTCAGCAATAATGGCCTTTTCTTCAAATGTGAGATATCTCAAGAGCCCCTGATGTATTATGGCGACTTTTTGATTTTTAGCAAAATATTTTTCACAAAAATTATAATTATTTAAAGCATTACCATTCAATATTTTTAAATTTTCAGGCAAAAAGTTTTTAAAACATTCTTTTCTAAGTGTTATAACCTGTGGCAAATCAATCTCAATATATTTTGCTTTTTCATTCTTGCAAAATTCAATTCCGCGCGATGAAAAACCGCTGGCAAGTTCAAGCACCTGAGTTATGTTTTCCTTGATAAGCAATTTGTCAATCAACTTATGTCTGGCCTCCAACTCAACTGCCAAGATTTTATCCGGCAAATATTCCACTTTTTGTTTGCTTTGTAAAAATTCAAAAGTCTCCCTGGCAAAAGGAATATCCGTAAACATTAAGGGATACAGTGTGGTTGTTGCCGTCGGAATTACACTTTCATAATTTTTATTTTCTACTTTTTTCATGCTAATATTATAGCAAATACTACCCCAAAATGCTATTCATTTCACTTATGTACCTATTTTTAAGCGATTTTCATCTCAAAAACTCCTGCCTTTAGCCCAAATTGGAAAAATATAACAAAAAACGGTTGCTAAAAAGTTTAAAATGTAATAAAATATATCTAACTATGAGGATGCGGAAAAGAGATACTTCAAATTTCGGCGGCCACAAATAGTAATTTTCAAAAAGGAAGGTAAATGAGACTTGAAAATTTCTGATGTGCGTGTAAGAGTAGTGAAAAAAGATGACAGCAAGCTTAAGGCAGTTGCATCTATCACTATTGACGAATGCTTTGTAGTTCATGACATTAAAGTCATCGAAGGAAGCCAGGGGTACTTTATTGCTATGCCTAGCAGAAAGACTCCGGACGGCGAATACAAAGACATTGTTCACCCGCTGAACACTGAGACAAGAGAAGAAATTAGAACTGCAATTCTAAATGAATTTGAAGTTGCTCTTAAAAATGCGGACAACGAATAAACAATAAAAAAACTGCCAACAATTTGGCAGTTTTTGTTTTAAAGCAAAATTCTTTAGATAGTTACAAAACTAATCACTGCCGTCATTGTGAGAAAGCTTTGACAAAAGCAATAACAAAAAAAACACCTCAACCAAGTTGAAGTGTTTTTTATTATTTATACCAGTATCGGGTTGGTTCCGACTTTAACGATATTTTTTAGGATATTGTTAAGTCCGTTAATAACCGGATATTCACCTGCAGCACCTGCTGCCCAATGTGAAGCTGTCCAGCCGAATGTACCGAAGTCAGTCTTAAGCTGTGCGGCTGTCTTCTTTATTCCAGGCTCAGTTGACTGAGGCGGAGTCTGGAAGGTTACGCTTTGTTCGTTTACATATATAACTCTGTCCATTGTGCCGGCTGTCCAATATCTTCGAAGTGTAAGGTCTCCTGCACACTGACTGAAGGTTGTCTGGAATCTGTATCCTGCATTGTCGCCCGAGTTGAACGATGCAACTGTATACCCTTGGCTTACTTTTGCTTCACCCATTATGAACGGAGAAATTCCAGCAGCAATTCCTTTGTTGAGGTTCTTTATGTTTTCCCAAACAATTCCGTTTTGGAACATAGAGCCGTCATTTATGCCTACCGTTGCCTGACCGGCAGCGTCTGTCTTAGAAAGCTCGGCTATAAGCTCAACATGAGCATATACTGTCGATACCTGTCCGCCATATCTTTTAGTAACCACTCCGGAGCTGTCTATCTGATAGTTTCCGAGGATTGCTCCGGCAACACCTCCGGCATAGAAGCCTTTGATTGTGGTTATGTTGCTTGTGCTACCTACATATGAAGTCTCAATATTACCATAAGACATACCCGCAAGTCCGCCGGCATAGAAGCCCGTAATGTTTGCTGCATATACTGCTGAATTTCTGATGAGGCCGGTCTTAAGCGTGTCGCCCCATGTTATTCCCGCTATACCTCCAGCCAAAGAGCGGTGTCCTGTCTTGTCGTATGTGGTTGAAGACTTTATGTTTACGTCATTGTTTACAAGTGCGTTGTGAACAATTCCATCGTGCTCACCCACTATTCCGCCAATTCTAGCATCAGAGTTTCCGTGAGTCTCAATCAGAGTGCTGTATACATAAACATCTTGGATTGTTCCCTTTTCGTTCTTACCTGCTATACCGCCGATAATAATATATACCTCTCTGTTGATTGTGCTGGTAAAAGTTGAAACTTGTATGTTTGAAGAAGCGTATGAGTTAAGTATTTTTGCATCCATGCCATAGTTCTGTCCTACAATTCCGCCCACAAACACGTTATAAAAGTCAAGTCCCTGATTTTCTGATATAATTCCGATAAATCTGTTAGGGTCACCTGCAATGATTGCTCCGTCTTTGTATTGCAACAATACAAGTCCGCTGACATCTGCATTGCTTATGGTCTGTCTGTAGTTATATCCTGCAACTCCGCCAAGTCTGTAAGCAACAAGCTTAACGCTTTCAATAATTACATTGTTGATTACTGCGCCCTGTTTTTCTGCATTCTTGTCACCGTTCAGGCCCACAATTCCGCCGGCATAATTATATATTTGGTTTCCGATAGAGCCGTCAATATTGCTCACTTTGCTGTTCTTGATTTCTCCGCCGGTTGTTTCTCCAAACATGGTGCCAAAGGCATAGCCTTCAATGCTTAATATAACATTTTTAATCTCAACGGATATCACATCTGTGCCGCTCGCTTTTCCGGCTAAAACACCTACACGTGAAATATAACTACTGTCAGAAACACCGGTTATAGTTACGCCGTCAATAACAAGGTTGCTGAACACTCCGCCGTTAGATTCTCTAAACATACCCACACCAACATCGGGAACAGTCTTTTTAATGTTAAGCCCTGTCAAAACCGCTGCTCTGGTGGTTCCGCCCAATACAGGCACTGCACCATACAGTCCACCGGTAAAGGTCTGTGCAATTACCGTCCATCCGTTGTTACTATTGATTGTGCTAAGATTAAGGTCGGCAATAATAGTATATACCTCGTCAGGACCTTGTCCGTCATGTAGTGTACCTGCAGGAGCACTAAGCTTGTTATACAGGTCTTGTGCGTCGCTTATTTGATAGTTGAACGCAGGAGGCTCTGGAGGCTCAATTTCTCCTCCGCCCTCATTGGGGTCTTTGTCAAAGTTGGAACCTATTGCACCTTTTCTCAAAACAGGAAATGTAAGATTTGAGTTTCCGCTGTCAAGCTGCCATACTTCCACAAAATTCCAGCCATTTCTGGTCGATCTTGAAATATATTTGGTCTGGTTAGACATTTCGCTTGCGTTGTTAAATCCGCCGTTGCCCGCATCCACATCGGGCTGTGCACCCGTTGCTTCTTTTATTGTGTCAAGACCTATTTTAAATCCGCCTACGAGTATGCTGTTAAGCGGGTCTCCGCCATCTGTTACATATACAAGAGCAAAGTGCAACCCGAATATGTTGTTACTTTTGGTTGTATCTGCTACGTTTTTTCCGATAGCTCCGGCAATTTTGCTTGTATCATGCGATCCGAAAGTGGACGACGTTGAAACTATATATATAAGAGCAAAACTGTCTCTTGCGTTTGCATAATAAACCTTTGTGCCCAAAGCATTTGTATATCCGTAGTTTTCACCTATAATACCGCCAAAGGTTTTGGTAACAGTATCCTGTGACAACACGCCTCTAAAGTAGCTTTCGGTTACAAGTCCCATTTCGTTGCGCCCTGTTACTCCGCCCACAACCTGGTCGGCTATATGTCCGATAGCGATTATTGCAGCACATCTGTCAATAATAGCCATAGAACCTTGCGAACTGCCTACGTTTCTGCCTACAATTCCGCCGATATATGCCGTTGTCCTAATACTGTCAATAAAGCCACCCGTGGCTATGCTGCCATCAAGCTTGCCGCCTCTTACTTCAACACTGATAATTTTGCCGGCACTCTGTGAAGCTACACCTCCCGCCTTGTCAAAATCACCAAATAATGTAACTCTATCCAAAATCAGGTCGTGCACAACAGCAGTCTCGCCAAGAGCATACATAAATCCTGCATTCTTGATTTTTGTAGCCAGAAGATTGTTATATTCCCTCATTGCATTGCTTGCGTTGGTTGAAACATAATCAAATGTGCCGTCACTATATTCAATAACATCAGTAGGTCCGGCAGTGCCTGTATCCACTTTTTTGCAAACTGCTATAATTTCGTCGTGAGTGTATGCAGAAACATTTACATATGAAATTTTGTGACCGTTTCCGTCAAATACACCCGTAAACTCCGTTTCAGTGCCGGTTTCCTTATCTATTCCGATGGGAATCCATTTTGCAGTCAAAACAATTTCCTTAGCCGTGTTGTTGGTGTCTACCTTATAGTGCTTATCCAAAGTAAAGTCTGCGCTGTTGCCCACTCTGAGCAAGTCAGCCTCATTAGATATAATATAAGGAAACTCTTCAGTTCCGTCTCTGACAACAACCTCAATGGTCATTCTCTTATATCTGTTGTTTCTGGTTTCAATAACAATATTAGTCTTTCCGCCGGCCTTGGCCAAAAACAAACCGTTTGCCGAATTATACTCCAATATCCCTGAGTCATTTGACCCATAACTAATAGTAGTATACCTACTGGGGTTTTCTATTTCCAAAAGCCCCTTGGCCTCTATTGTAGCTCCTTTATTTACCGGTATTGTAGTGTAGTTTAGTCTTATTACTTCATTGTCTTTGGTAAAGTAATAGATAGAGAACCCTACTGCTGCAAGGGCCACACACACCGCCAGAAATATCAAAAACTTTTTCATATTCTACCCTCCGTATTTTTATACACTCACATTTTACTACAGTTTACGCCGCTTGTCAATAGCAAATCAAAAAAATGACGCCGTTTTTCATAGTCAAAGATACTGCCTAAGCTCCCTCCCGCAAAGCACTCTGTTCGCTTGGTTTTCTAAAACACTTGTGTTATAATTCAATGAAGTTAGCTGAAAACTTGCTTGCAAGATGGACGCGAATAAGGCAGGATTTCAACACAACAAAATATTTTTTGTTTTAATTGCAGCTGATAAAAGATTGTGTTATAATTCAACTGAAGCGAAAACTGTTCTTGCACGAATATTTTAGAGCGAGGTTGAATTTCAACACTTTATGCTATAATTTTGCAATAATAAAAAGGATAACAACAAATGAAAGATTTAAAAAACAGTTTTATACTGAATGTTCCGATTGCTCACAGGGGCGGGTTTTGGGATAACCATACCATTCCCCAGCAGTCGCTGAAAGCCATGGAAATTGCTATAGAAAAGGGCTACGCCATAGAATTTGATGTATACGTAATAAGCGACGGTTCAACCGTTGTGTTTCACCACCAGCTCGACACACATAAGCTCACGGGTATGGATTTTGATATTTTAAAACTCAAAAAAGAAGACCTAAAAAATATATCTCTATGCAAAACCGACCAGCACCCGCCCAGCCTGCCTGAAGTATTAAAACTTGTAAACGGCAAAGCGCCGCTTCTGGTCGAAATTAAACCGGCAGATTATAAAAGTATAGGCTACAACAACGATAAAGTCGCCAAAACAGTATATGATATCCTAAAAGACTATAAGGGCGAATTTGCCGTTCAGTCATTTGACCCTAATATTATTGCATGGTTCAAAAATAACGCTCCCGAAATTATGCGTGGGCTGCTTGTTTCAACCTGGTCCAATACTGATATTTATAGACCCAAAAATCCGCTTGTGCGTTTGGCCACACGCAATATGTGGCTGTTTAAAAAAGCCAACCCGCACTTTATAGCGCATTTATATGATTCTCTCCCACGAAAACTAATAACAAACAAAAACCTGCCCGTCATCGGCTGGACAATCGAAAGTCAATCAGAGCTAAATAAGGCCGCACCGCATATAAACAACGCAATCTTCCAATTTTTTGAGCCGGATAAAAATACACCTTTTAAGAAGTTTACAACGTAAACTGCACTATAAAAACCTCCGTCTTCTTCCTATCTACTGTATGCAGCTGAGATGTTAAATCAGCTGCAGATATTCACAAATCATCTGCATCCTGAATAATTTCGTCGGCGTCACCCATTGGCACCCCCGTATAGCTGCCGTGCAAGTCCTGTTTTGAGCGCATTTGAGACTTTTTAGTTGATTTTTTATCTTTGTCTTGCATACTTACCACCTCTCGTTTAGCATATCCAATCCAACATAAAATACTCTGTTTCACAAAACAATAATCATTATAAATATCACAAAATATTGGCAGTATAAAGACTTTGCAGTTTTTCCCTGCACAGCAAAAAACAGCTCTTAGGCTGTTTTTTCTTCTAATAATTATTGTGACGGAGAATTGTCACCCTTATCGCTTACTTCAACAACAGGTGCTGATTCATCGGCATTTCCGCTGCCTATTGTCACATTAACACTTGTAGTATTGGTATTTCCTCCCCCACTTGGCTGCTCTGCGGGCCGATTGTGTTTTTTTGTTAAACTCACAACCAGACATATAAATACTATGCCCGGAAGTATTGCCAGCAACAGAATGGGCGGAGCCGCAAATCCTACTCCAATCAAAGCCAATAAGTATAATCCTACTATAATCGTTGAAGTGATTACCCTTCCCGCCTGACTTGAAACGGTACCGTCTCTGTTAACAGGGTTTTTGCAAAGCAGCACTCCGCAAACAAACAGCGGAATACCTATAATCAACACCATCACAATGCCTATCATCAAAAATATCAGCGCACCCATTTCGGTTATGTTAGACCCTGCCAGCGCATCAAGCAACCCAAACATCATCCATGACATAAACGTTCCTAAGGCTGCAACAAGCAAACCTATCAGCACCGAACCGAGCGCCATAAGTATGCTGATTATTCCCGCAGCAAGCTGTAATCTGCGTTTACTTTTATTCATAATATTTTCATCTCCTTACGCCATATATTATACTATAATTTATCCCTAATTGCAACAAATTATCACACTTCCTCACATAGTCTTCTTACAGGATTTGAGAGGACATTCTGACCGCAAAATCTTAAAAATTATAATCAAAGTTAATTCATTGACTATATCAACCAAAATATGCTCTATCTCGCTAAAATAGTGATGCTATTTTAAAAAAGTCTGTGATTTTATGAAGCAAAATTTGGCCTGATTTTTATGAAACTTTCATAGCCCGGCAACTTCTTATTATATTCTCTTGACTTTGTCAACCACAATGTATTATAATGAGTGAACAATTAATGCATGTGTGACATTAATTAAAAATTAAAAAAATAACGGGAGAAAAAATATATGGCAAAAGCTGTTAAGATGACCAAGCAAGGCCTCACGGCGCTGGTGGTTATGATTGTTCTTGGAGCCGCAACGGGCATTTTTATAGGCGTGTGGTGGGTCAAAAATTTGGCAGGAGGAGAGATGATAGACTACTCGGCTTATGATCCTGTCTATTTCAGGCAGCAAAACGGAAGCCTAAGCCTTAACTATTATCAGTCATTTTTGACGCCAAGTGAGGGGCAGCTTAACAAGAATAACATTCAGCAGCTCTTTTTGGCAGCGCAGCGAAACAGCGAAACAGCCAATAAATACACCCTTAAATCAGTAGGACTTGTTGACACTATTGCAAAGCAAGAAATCAGAGGCTATAAAAAATATGACGCAAGCAGCACTACGGGCTATAAATTTTATGCTGAAAGTTTTTCTAAGGGTGCCAAGGACGTAGTGGAGCTGACCCATTATAATGACCTCAATCAAATTTCAGTAACTTTGGGAAGTTTTACAAACAAGGACCGATTTGAAGACTTTATGAGCGGGACTCTGGGGAATTATTCCGGCGGAGAATCGGTCACCTATGCAGAATCGGAATACGCTGACAAATATGGTCTTCCTATAACAAACCTTTGTCCTTATATAGTATCCAGTGCAACCCTGATAGACAAAACTGCGGACATAGAAACCTTTAAAAAAATAACTCTTAACAACGGCAGAGTGGGATATAACTTCAAACTGACACTCGACAGAGTTTATTCAGTTATAGAATATGCAACCCAGATGGTTACGGTAAGCGGACTGACCGACCCCCCTACATTTACTCAAGATATTGTGTTAGATATCACTCTTACCGTTCTTGATGACGGAAAAATTGTATTCTATCAAACTAAAATTGATGAATATTATAACATGAAGTTCGGCGCAATCTCTCCGCGGTGCCACGCAACTCTCACACAGACATTTGACTTCATAAGTGAAGTTGCTATGCCCGCAAGATAAAGGAGTACAGATATGAAAACAATGAGAAAAGGATTAAGATATTTTTTATGTTATCTGGCAATGGCTGCAGTCACTGCCGTAGGTGTTATATTGTTTACTCCTACAAACGCTCCTTCAAATATGCGGCCGACAAATCCGGAAATTGAAACCTCTTTCATCACCGACGCAATTACAAACCTGACAAGCAACGAAAACTATAACATAAACGCTGAAATCAACATAAAACAAGAAGGCTCACAGGATATTAAAATATTGCTGGACCTCAACCTAAACGCCCGAAACACATTCAGCGAGCTTGATGCCTCAGGAACCGCCACTGTTGTTTTAGACGGTCAAAGTTTGACGGTAGGGCTTATTCTGATTGACTCCGATTTGTTTTTGGATATTGACGGCAGCAAGATGCACTTTACCACAAACAATCTTATGAGTGCAGTGGGCATGATTACCGAGCTTCTGGGGCTTGAACCTATAACACTTCCTTCGTTTGACAATTTTGATATGAACATGATAGCCGCTATGTTTGAAGAATATCAGGAGTTTGAACAAAACGGAGAAAAAAGTGTGTCGTTCAGCGTATTCGGCATTGACGTAATGCTGAAGCTGGATAATGACTATAGCATAACCGAAATTATAATTCCCGGCATAAAGCAGGGCGGCCTTAGCATAGACCTTAAGGCAGAACTGAGCAAGCTTGAAACCAATCAAGTGGCAACACCCCAGCTTGCATCTTATAAAGACGGAGAATATATTTCAAAACTTCTGGGCTGCTTTAAAAATCTTGTGAAGAACAACTTCTTAGACTTTATTGCAACCGTAAACTACGGAAGTGACATAAATCTGTTCAGTCAAAGCATTAAGTTTAACGCTCAGGTTGACCTTAAAAACCTTCAGACAACCGTCACTAGCAACAGCTTTGGCGATCTGCTTTCTTTTACATACGCAAATGAAATGGTTTACACTCAGTTTGGCGGCATTAAAATAAAAAGCAGTGTTAAAGACCTTACTAAATTATTGGACCTATATCAAAGCATAGGGTCAACATTGGGTGAACTTAATATACCCGAAATAAACGATGCTCTCTCAACCATTGACGAATATCTTGATATGCTGAATATCAACATTGACACCGGCAACATAACCCTAGAACAAATCACACAGCTGATTGCTCTGGCCTATAGCGTTGACATATATGACAACTGGTTTATGTTGGAAGTAGGGTCTGCAACAATACATATAGAGACTTCTGACGAAAATATTTCTCAGATAATCATTAGTTCAGACAACGTATCAGTAACCCTGAGTAATATCAAAAACACCGGAAATCTAAATCCCGTAAACGGCAGTGAATATCTTAACTTTAATGAAATCTACCCCACCCTTAAGGCTGCTGCTGACACCGCAAACAAGCTTACTTTCAGCGGAACATTGTATATTAAAAATGACATACGCAACCTTGAGTTTAACTACAGCGCAAAGTGGCAAAACGGCGCGCCTGTGATTAACCTCAGCACCGTATTCGGCGGCAAAACAATTAACTTAACCTATACCGACAGTGCAGTATATTTTGCTATTGACGGAATAAAGGTATACGTAAGCTCTCCGGAGGATTTTGGAGGTCTGATGAGACTTCTTAGCTCTACCTTTGGGTTTGAAGTAAATCTGCCTGATATCAATATGCTGACACAACTATACCTAAAAGACATCTCGGTTCAGTTCATAAGCGAAATTAAACCATTAATAAACGGACTTAGCATACTCCTTAGCGACGGCACAAGAATTACTCTTAACCATTCAGGCGGACTTCTCAGCAACATTTCATTTATAAACGGAGGTATCAACGCTTGTCTTTCAATAAATACAAATAATGTAACCTTTCCTGTTATAGACAAAAATGAGTATATTAACTATAGTATAATCGTTGAGCAAATCGGCAAATTCATTGATCTGGCACGCGCCGACAACCTAAAGGTTTCGGGGCAGTTCAGTTTCAACGCCAACGGCACAGCGGTTGCAATCAACCTGATTACTTCAATAAATATCCAAACTTATGACAGTGTGAGCATAGTTGACGTAATAATCGACGGCACAACCTACAATGCAACATTATATTACAGTAGCGGTGTATTCTATGTGCAGTACGGTGACTATAAGGTCAGCGTTTCATCAGGCAAGATAGAACAACTATTAAGTTTTGTTGCAGATAAGCTACCAAATTATTACGACTATTCTACCTTGCTTGAACCCTTTGAAGAATATATTTCACTTCTGCAAAACCCGAGCACCCTGCTTGATGAAATTCCTGAGTCATTAAGCTCACAAATTGATTTGTTTGAACAATATATAGAAAAGATTGAAAGTATAACTCTCACAAACAGCGGAAATCTGGTGCTGACACTCAATATAAATGGGCAGACAATCAGCGTTACTCTGGGTGACAACATTGTTATCAATGCTTTTGACAGCATGGTTTCAATTGAACAAATTTCAGCGTTTGATGCGCTTCCAACCGACAACAGCGACTATCTCAACGCAGACAACTTTATTGACCTGCTTGAAACAATTGAAGCTACTGTCAGTTCAAAAACACTCGCTTTTGATGTGGCAGTTCAATACGACAGTTACACAATCGAAGCGGCAATAGACATTGACTTCAGAGATGGTTTAAAAGTAAATATTACTTCAAATAGTTTTGGCAGTCCGCTCAATATCACCTATATCAACGACACTATATATCTGGTGTTTGGCGAAATCAAAATCAGCTGCACGCTAAGTCAGCTTGACGAGATATTAGACTACGCCCAGAACGAATTGTTTGACACATTGACCAACATGAACCTTGAAGCTATAGACGATTTGCTCGAACAAATCACCGACACCTTTGAAAATACTGAAGAGCTCACCGTCATGGAAATTTATAATGCACTTAAGGCTATGACCTTTGGTGACATAATAAGCGGTGCGTTCAGAGACATAAGTTTTGAGCTCACAACTTCAGACGGAAAAATCACCGACATAAATGTTAATACCCAAGATGCAGCAATCAGCGCAGCTGTTGCCTCACGTCAGCCAGCGATATCCGCTCCTTTAAACTGCACAAATTGGGATGACCTATTCCCCACCATTAAGGCGCTGGTCAACACTCTTGCAAACCTTACTGTTAGCGGAACGGGACAAATATCATTTGTTTACAACGGCTCACAAGAAACATTCAACTTTGATTATATAATAAGCTTTGTTGACAGCAACCTTATTCTTCAGCTTTCAATGCAAATGTATGGACACAGCATTATTATCACCCTGCAGGACGGTATCATCTTTATAGAGCTTGACGGCGTAAAACTTCAGGCCACTTATGATGATATTAAAGAACTTGTAACATACATAAACGATAAGTTCGGAACAGAGCTTTCAATACCCGACCAGCTGATTGATATGGCAAAGAAACTGAGCCTGCAGGATATTAATGTCAGCTTCCTGCAAAGTATGACTGCAAACGGCAGCACGCTTACTATTAACTTTGACAGCAGCACAATGCTTCAGATTAAAAATCAGGGCGGGCTTATCAGTGAAATAAACTTTGTATACACCGACATTGTGGCTACTCTGTTTATAAGTCAGGTGGGGGGTATAACCATACCCGACATAGACCAGGCTTCAAGAGACGGCTATCTGCGGTATGTTGAGCTTACAAAGTATATGGACGAAATATCACAGCTTATTGAAGACTTTAAAAATGAAGCAACCGACCAATATCAGTTCCTTGGTCAGATAGGCATATACGAAGCCGATCTGAACTATGCTTCTGAAACAAACAAGGCACGCGACAACTACGGTGTATCTTATGGCGCAAGCGTTTATGACAATGCTCTCAGTCGCGTTCTGCTTGACATTCAAGACTTGTCATTCGAACTGTTTGGCCCCGAAAACATACTTCTTGAAGCTTTGCACATAAACATTGCAGCCTCAGGACGTGGTGCATTATATGACCAATGGGTAAGATACCCTCAGACCCTTGAAGCATGGTATTACAGCAATCCTCCCGACCCGCAGACAAGTGCACCGGGAGACGGACACCTGTATCTTAATACCAACGGACTTAAGGGACAAATGAATAAATCCAATATAAGAGAAGTATTTGAAACAGCCAAGTTCGCCCTGCCCCACTATCTCGATACTTCAGGCTTCCAAGAAATTCTGGATGCGGTATTGTTTAATGACAACCACGATATGATGATAGATTTGGCACTTGCCAGCAGTGGTATGGAAGAAATGGGTGAAGAAGGCATAGATATCTTTGGAATTCTGCGCAATTACGCTCCTCTTATCACCAGCCTCACTATGGACCAAACCGGCAAGATTTCGCTTGACCTTGATATCGGAAGCCTGCTTAACTATCAGTGGGGAGAAAACATCATCACTATTGAAATACAATTTAACGGTCAGAAATTGCAGCTTGACATGTATGGACTTAAGGTGGGCGAAGGCATTTATATGAACCTTACCGGCATTACTGTTGACACGATACCTTCAATTGCACGCGCACCCGCAGATCCTGGAAATTATATGGACTTCTCAACCCTTGCAAACTTCTTAGGTGAGGTTGATGACACAATTCAGACCAGCTATAATGCCTCTGAGCAAAGTTACAACATGGGTATAGCAAGCGGCAGTTACATAAACATTAACCTTAACGCATATAACATAGCAAGCTGTGAACTGAGGCTTACAATACAAAATGCAGAGTTTAAACTGCACGAGGACGGAAGCTTTGAGGCTATGATAAGTCTTACACTTCCCGGAAGAAATGTCAGCCTGTTCGGGCTTATCGGTGTTCAAAACATAAATGAGCCAAGTAATGCAAACTCCAACACAACAAACCACTCCGTAAAAATATATATCACCGACAGGCTTGAGGGCAGACCGATGATATATGTAGACAGAACAACAACATATAAAACGGGCGGTTTCTTAGGTATTGGAGCTAAGAACGCAACAGATTATATAAAAGCCCGTCACGACCCAAGTAACATGGATGTGTTTGTGCTTATTCAGGATATCTGCGGCTTCACCAATGACATTATGGAGCAATTTAGAGCGGATGTTGAATATATAGACGGACCGACCAAGATTGAGAAAGTAATCAAAAACTATACCTACACTCAAAACGGAAGCAACAAAGAATATCGAGTAGACTTTGACTTGCAACAGCTGACTTTAGTTAAGATGATGAACCCTTATGACTCAACTTATTACACTCACTTCAAGGCAACTACATCTCTTAAAAACGGAAAGTATTTGCTGAACAATCTGTTTATTGATAAAATCAGGATTAATGCAAAGTCGGGCTCACTTGAAGCTAAGGTGGACATATACGGAAACATAGCCTTTGACCAAAATAAATACGGCGTGGCCTATAATTTCAATACTATGTATGCTCTTAACCCAACCAGCTTCGGAAACATTAAATATCCATGATAAACAACAAAAAAAACCTCTCATATGAGAGGTTTTTTTGTTATTGCAAGCCAAAAGCGCGGCAAATGATTTACATATTCTAATCTGTTTTTATTTTTGCTCACTAAGCTTCTTTTGCAAAATGGGCATGGCAACTTCTACTTTGGCAGCTCCCGCAGTTTTTCGCATAACCTGTCCCATAAAAAATTTAATAACTTTATCAGGCTCGGTTTTATAATCCTCCACTGCTCTGGGGTTGGCTGCAAGTGCTTCGTCAATAATTTTTATAATTTCGTTTTCCGAAATTCCAGTCAGTATGCCCCCGGTTTTAGCGGTTTCCTTTGCGTCAAGCTTTGTGAAGCACACTTTTTCAAACAGCTCCTTAGCGCTTAGTCTCGTAATTTCCTTTTGCTCCACCATTTTGATAATTTGAACAAGGTTACTCACCAAAATTATGTCATTAAGATTATTCGTTTCTTTTTCCTTAAGCTTTCTAAGAACCTCTGTCATAATCCAATTAGATACAATCTTGGCGTTGTCAAACTGCTTTAACACCTCTTCAAAATAGTTGGAGATAAAAAGCTCGCTTGTCAGAATTTTTGCATCATAAAGAGGTAACTTCAGTTCGGTCACATAATAGTTCTTACGCTGCTCGCTCAGCCGCGGCAATCCAAGCTTGGTTTCTGAAACAAGTTTGTTTCCGACCTTAATGGCCAAAATGTCGGGGTCCGGAAAGTATCTGTAGTCATTTGCTTCTTCTTTGTTTCGCATGGCAAAGCTTTTACCCTTGTTATCATCCCACTTACGGGTTTGCTGTATGATTTTCTCTCCATTTTCAATGGCTTCAACCTGACGTTTTGCCTCATAGTCTATAGCCCTTCCAACCATTTTGAAGGAGTTGAGATTTTTCATTTCTGTTCTCGTGCCCAAAACCTTGCTACCCGCAGGCTTTACTGACAGGTTTACATCACATCTCATGCCGCCCTGCTCCATTCTGCACTCGGCAATCCCGCCAAACACAAGATTGCTTCGCAGCTTCATCATAAACTCAACTGCATCTTCAGCATTAGTTATGTCAGGTTCAGTTACAATTTCAATAAGAGGCACGCCGCCCCGATTATAATCAATCAAAGACCCTACAGTAGAGTTTACGTGCGTAAGCTTTCCCGCATCCTCTTCAAGATGAATACGGTTAAGCCGTATAAACTTTCCGCTGTCCAATGTTATACCGCCGCCAAGACACAGCGGCTTCTGAAGCTGACTTATTTGATAAGCCTTGCTGAGGTCAGGATAAAAATAGTTCTTCCTCTCAAATATAGTCAGAGGCGAAATTTTACAGCCCATACAAAGACCTGCTTTGACAGCAAGCTCCACTGCTTTCCTATTTATTACCGGAAGCGCTCCCGGAAGACCTATGCACACCGGACACACATTAGTGTTAGGCTCTGCCCCAAATTCATTTTTACAGCTGCAAAACACCTTAGTATTGGTGTTAAGCTCAGCGTGAATTTCAAGACCAATTGTTATGTCAAAATCTTTTATACTCATTATCTGCCGCCTCCTTTGTATTTTCTAAACACAAAATCAGCAACGGAAATAAGTGTTTTTT
This sequence comes from Christensenellaceae bacterium, assembly GCA_031260975.1. Lineage (NCBI taxonomy): Bacteria > Bacillati > Bacillota > Clostridia > Christensenellales > Christensenellaceae > Christensenellaceae bacterium. Next base: position 46,944 of record JAISKJ010000003.1, on the reverse strand, counting down.
CATCAAACTTTTTACTCATCAGCTGAAGGCCCAGCGGCAAGTTTGCCTTGCCTTTTGCAAAAGGAATACTTATGGCGGGAATGCCCACCAAGTTTGCAAAGATGGTAAACATATCCTCTTTATACTCTTCAACGGGGTCCATAACGCTATCCAGCTTAAACGCCTCACCAAGTGCGGTAGGCAACATTATTACATCGCACTTTTCAAATGCCTTTTCAGTATCTTTTATGAGCTGCTGCTGAATACGCTTGGCCTTTACATAATAAGCATCAAAATATCCGCTGCTCAAAACAAAGTTACCCAGCATAATTCTGCGCTTAACTTCCTTCCCGAAGCCCTCAGTGCGGCTTAAAATATATATATCTTCTACGCTGCCGGCCTTTTCGCTTCGTCTGCTATATTTTATTCCGTCAAACCTGCCAAGATTGCTGGCGGCCTCTGCCGGTGAAATAATATAATACAGCGGCAGTGAAAGCTTGTAGTTCGGAACAGATACCTCAACAATTTCGGCACCGCTTTGCTTTAAAACTTCTAAAACGGCTTTATATTTGTCATAACACTCAAGCGTCTTTGTAATTTGATCAACCTCTTTGATTATACCTATCTTCTTGCCTTTGATGCCGACCAAGGCACAATAATCATCAACTTTTTCCTGCGAGCTGGTTTGGTCTTTGGGGTCAGAGCCTGCCATAACCTTTAATAATATTGCCGCATCCTCCACGGTCTTGGTGATGGGACCTATCTGGTCAAGACTACTGCCAAAAGCAATCAGTCCATAACGGCTTACTCTTCCGTAGCTTGGCTTTAGACCCACAACACCGTTAAGACTCGCAGGCTGTCTGATAGACCCGCCGGTGTCACTGCCAAGAGCTGCAACACACAGGTCAAGCGCCGTTGCCACGGCACTGCCGCCGCTAGAGCCCCCGGGAACACGAGTGTCGTCATAGGCGTTTTTACAAATGCCGAAAGCTGAATTTCGCGTAGATGAGCCCATGGCAAACTCGTCCATGTTGCTACGCCCTAAAATCACAGCACCGGCATCAAGCAACTTTTGTACTGCAGTTGCAGTATATTGAGCTTTATAATTTTCTAAAAACTTTGAAGCACACGAAGTGGTTTTTCCCTCATAAAGCAGATTATCTTTGATAAGGATAGGCACACCCAAAAGCGGAAGGTCTTTGCCTTTTTTTATTTGTTTGTCACATTCTTTAGCCTGTGTCAGTGCGTCGTCAAACACCTCTAACACAGCGTTTTTATCCTTATACTTTTTTATTCTGTCAACATAATATTTTGTGAGCGCTTCACTCGTAATTTTGCCTTCCTTCAAAAGCTTTCGAGCTTGAGTTATAGTCAGATTTTCCATCAGTCCACCACCTTCGGAACGTTATATTGCCCCTTGCGTTGTTTTGGTGCATTGATAAGAGCCAGCTTCTGCGGCATGCTCACACCTACTTTATCTTCTCGCAGCTGAGACACATCAACGGCATCCGGATATTCCAGCTCACCCTTAGCCTCAGCGTCTGCAATCTGGCCCACCATCTTTAAAATATTATTAAACTGCGGAATAAACTCTTTAAGCTCCGCTTCACCAAATTTCAGCGCAGATAACCTGGCCAAATGCCTCACTTCTTCCAAATCTACGGTTTCCATACACTCTCCTCTTTATGGTTTTATTCTGGTCGGTCCTCTGAAGATATATTGCATTTCTTTGATTGTAGGGACACCTAACAGCAGCATTGTTATGCGCTCAACTCCAATTCCAAAGCCTCCATGCGGCGGACAACCGTACCTAAAAAAGTCAAGGTAGAACTGTATCTTTTCTTGTGTGAGCCCGCGGCTGATTGCCTGTGTCTTAAGCTGCTCGTATCTGTGCTCACGCTGAGCTCCTGTAGTAATTTCCATACCTTTAAAATATAAGTCATAGCCAAGAGCTTTAGATTGGTCTTTGGGGTCTTTCATGTGATAGAAGGCTCTTATATCAGCGGGGTAATCTGTTACAAAATAGAACTCGTGGCCCTGAGCTTTCATATATTCACCAAGCGCACGCTCTGTTTCGGTGCTCAGGTCATCACCGTCTTCTATGTCTTGGCCCTGTTCTCTTAAGATTCTGGCAGCTTCGCTCAAGGTTATCCTCTTAAACGGCAACTTGGGCACCTCAATTTCTATATTCAGCAACTCCTTAATTTCAGTGCCATACTTTTCACTGACTGCTTTTATTCCGGCAACCAGCATTTCCTCTTCAAGTTTCATAATATCATTGTAGCTGTCAATATAAGCAAACTCCACATCAAAGCCTGTGAATTCGGTTGCGTGTTTGTTGGTGAAACTCTTTTCGGCTCTAAATACCGGAGCTATCTCAAAATATCTTTCAAAACCACTTGCTATACCCATTTGTTTATAGAATTGTGGAGATTGAGCAAGATAAGCTTTTTCACCAAAATAATCTACAGTAAACAAATCCGAGCCCGATTCACTCGGTTCGCTTATAATTTTGGGCGAATGCATTTCAACAAAACCATTGTCAAGAAGATATCTTCTCATGCCGTCAACAAGCACCGTTTGTGCCTTAAAGATAAGCGCTTTTTCGGGTGCCCTCAGGTCAATCCACCGATAGTCAAGGCGCTGGTCAATGCTGCTTTTTTCATCAATGGGTGGGGTTTCGGCCGCACTTAAAACTTCAATTTCTGATGGCATAAACTCTACCCCGCCAAGCTTTACGGCCGGATTCTGCTTAAGCTCTCCTTCAACCTTTATGACCGAATAAGGTGTTAACCCTTCTATTGACTTGGTGAGGGCATCTCCTTCTTTTTTTAACACAGTCACCTGAATGGCAGACGAAATATCCCGAAGTATTATAAAGGCGATGTTTTTCTGGTCTCTCACCTTTTCAACAAATCCGGCAATCTGCTGCTTTGAGCCTGCTTTCAGTTCTTTTATCAATGTTCTCATATTTTTCTCCTTTAACAAAAAACACTTCCCGGTTTTTATCACCAAGAAGTGTAGGCAACACGGCAGGGCAACAAAACCGTTTTTCAAAGCTTATACATTATTGCCATTATTGCTGCTAAAATGAATTGTTTTCATGTCTTTAATTATACCCTTGCAACAAATTTTGTCAAGTGAATTGTGCAATATTGTGTCATCAAAGCCTAATAACCTCTAAATCATCGGGCACATAAACTGCGCCGGAAAATTTTTAATGATTTCTGCAGCATTTTGCCCTATATGTTAGATGACACAAAATAATATTTTTGACATAAACGTTGCATTAAACTTAAATGTATTGTATAATAATTTTGGAGAAACATATGGAGAGAAAATTTTGCACGCAGTGCGGAGCTGCGATGAATAATAAAAATAAATGCGACTTTTGCGGTAGCAGTTATCAGGACTCAACCTCAACTTCTACAAAAAACACACCTAGACTGAAAGACGCTGATATAGGTCATGTTCTAAAAGACCTTCAACCCTCAAAAATTATGGCACTGCCGATAATAATTTTTGCCTGCCTGTGGTGCGGCGGAGCACTCAGCGGCGGCATTACTATGTTAAGTATAGGTGACGGCACCGCGTCCATTATGGCTCTGATACCGATTGGCATGTGCCTGTTTGGCGTAGTTGTGTTCAGCATATTTGTTTCGTCAATATTGAGCGGCGGAACAAAAAAAATTTTAAAACTTTGGCAAAGCGAAAGATATGACGAAGCCTTTAAGATGTGCGAAACAAAAAGCGGAGATAACTACAAAATCGCATGGGCACTGATTGCCTTCCACCGATATTATCGCGATGACGAGGCCAATCAAAAATTATTGCTTGCCTCAAACAATTCGCTCTATTCCGCTGCATCAAAATCAGCTGCCGTGTCACAGCTTTTGCAGCACTTCAACATAAAAGTCACCGCACCGCCAAGTAATACCGGCTCATCCACAAACACAACGATACATTTTGGCGGCGGCCATCACAGACATTAGAAAGAAATAAAGGGCACATATAACTTGACTAGGGTTCCGACCACTTCTTGGTCTGCAGAAATGTTCAGTGACATACATGTGAATCCTGTCCCGTAAAGAGAAAAAGGATAAAGAAGAATTATGAAGAGCAATAAATGCCATAACTGCGGAGCAAACATTGACCTAAAAACCCTGACCTGCCCCTATTGCGGGTCAACATATGTTCAGCCGACGGAGGTAGCAAAGTCCTCCTCTTTTTCAGTCACCCTTAATGGCTTTTTAAACGATATTAGCAAGGCCTTAAAGCCCCTTGACGAAGCCATAAAACCGCTTTATAACGAAATCAGCAACGGCATTAAAAACGGTGTTGAAAAAGGCAAAGAAAACACCAACCAGCCTACTGCTAAGAATTCAGGGAAAACCGATTAACCCACCGCTAAAAATGATGATTAACAAAAAATACGACCGATTGGTCGCGTTTTTTTATCACAAAGCAATTCCTTTATTTATTAGGGTTTCAGCCATATCTCCTCTATGCGGCCCAACGGTCGCGAAATATAGATTTATACAAAATCATCCGTTGTTTTTAAACTCATACGGCTCTGAAAATATCTCAATAAGCCGCTTCAGTCTGTCGTCGTCCACGCGCTCAAACAAGGGCTTAGGCGGCAGGCTGACATGATCTTTTTTGATAATAAGCTCACTTGCTTTTTTCCACATATTGGGCGCGGTTGGGTCATCCTTCAGATTCAGCTGTTCTGTCCACGCCTGTTTTGTTTTGTGGGGCAAGATAGGGCTTGCCACAATGCACAAGCTGGCACAAAGACATTCACAAATATAAAGTGTTTTTATGACCTCATCCATGTTGCCTTGCTTAATCAATTGCCACGGCGCTTTTTGTTCAAGATATTGATTTCCAAAAACGGCGTAACCCATAATTTTTTTATATGCCTCTCTAAACTCGGCGTTGTCAAAAAGCTCTGCTATCTGTTCCGGCACGGTTTCTATCTTTTGCAAAATATCCTTGTCAAATTGGTCAAGTGCGGTATCTTTAGTGATTTCATAGTTTAATTTTCCGCCAAAGTTTTTGTCTGCCATGCTTATTGTGCGGTTAAACAGATTTCCGAACTTGCCTACCAACTCCGAATTAGTGTTGTTCTTAAAATCCTCCCACCTAAAGTCACTGTCTTTGTTTTCTGGGATAACGGTTGTCAGATATGCCCTGAATGTATCAATGTCAATTTCTTCTTTGCCTTCGGCATAGGTACCCAAAAACACGCCCCATTTCTTACTCTTGCTTATCTTCTGCCCTTCAAAGTTTAAAAAGTTTTGCCCTACCACATTATATGGCAAAATATATTCATCACCCTCAATTATCATTTCAGGGAAAAATATCGAGTGAAACTGAATGTTGTCCTTTCCAATAAAGTTATATACCTTAACTGACTTGTCTTTCCACCACAAATACTTATCCTCTCCCGCTTCACGGGAAATAGAGATATATCCTATCGGTGCATCAAACCAAACGTACAAAACCTTATTTTCATAGCCTTTCATCGGAACAGGAAAGCCCCATGTTATGTCACGTGAAATACATCGGTCTCTAAGTCCTTCGCTCACCCATTTTTTTGCTTCGTTATAAACATAAGGCCGCCATACCTTTTTGCAGCCCTCTATCCATTTTTCAAGCTTCTTCACATCTTTGCCCAAGTCCAAAAACACATGCTTAGTTTTTTTAAGAGCTGCCCCGCCGCCGCAAATGGTGCATTTGGCATTCTTCAGCTCGTTGGTGCCAAACAGACTATCACACTTTTCACACTGATCTCCCGCAGCACCGTCGAAACCACAATGCGGGCAGGTGCCTTTCACAAACCTGTCAGGCAGAAAAATATTGCAATGATTACAAAAAAACATCTCCATTTCCCGCTCTTTAATATATCCGCGCTCCAAAAGACGCAAAAAAAAGTTCTGAGTAATTTCTTTATTCTCGGGTGTGTGAGTGTGAGAAAACATATCATAGCTCATGCCAAGCTTTTTATAAATATTGTCATGAATATGATGAAGCTTTATCGTCATATCCTCAACGTCCATATTAAGCTCGCGCGCAGTAATAAGCGCAGGGGTGCCATGCATATCACTTCCGCCCACAAACAAAACCTCGTGTCCCGCGCTGCGGCTGAAACGCGTAAACAAATCAGCCGGCAGGTGACTGCCCACAATATGACCTACATGGGGTATATTATTTACATACGCAAGCGCGCATGTCACAAGTCTTTTTTCCTTCATTCTTCACCTCTTGATTATAATTGTCATTAAAAGCCTAAGGCGTACCACACTGCATTTATCCGTTTCACACCCGCTCAAGCACAGTCTTCAAAATTTCAAGCGCGGCCGTTGCGGCCTGTGTTCTTATTTGGTTGCGGTCCCCTTCAAAATTAAATTCATATACCGAGGTTGTGCCGCAGCACACGCCCACATACACCCTTCCAACGGGTTTGCCGTCCATGGCAGTGGGGCCTGCATTTCCGGTTGTGGAAACTGTCACAAAACCATCACGCCAAATTCCCTCACACATCTGCGCTGCTGTTTCAGCGCTCACTGCGCCAAACTTCGAAAGCGTTTGAGACTCAACTTTCAATCTGTTTTGCTTTGCGTCGTTTGAATAAGTTATAAACCCCTCTTCAACGCACTTGCTGGCACCGTCCTCACCAATGAGAGCACTCACAACAAGCCCTCCTGTAATACTCTCGCATACAGCAATCTTTTTGCACTTGTTTCGGCACAGTCTGAATATATCCTGCACTAATTCACCTAAAATCTCAGTCATGCGATTATTATATCCTATTATCACCATTTTTGCAAAGAAAAAGAAGTAATTTAAATCCGTCATTGCAAAGAAGCAGTCCCATCAGCCAAATCCGCAGGTTCATCAAAGTCGCTATAGGGGCACAGCCCTAGGTAAGTCAAGGAATAACCAGACAATTTCTTTTTATAATTGCTTCGTCAAAACATTTTTAAATCTTTTGTGAGTGTGGTATACTAATTTAAATTCGGAGGTTTATATGCAAGACAAAAAAGAAGATATCAAAGAAAATATAGTTCAAGAAACAAAATACGCACTTGTTACAGGCGCCGCAGGAGGCCTGGCGGCGGCGGCGATAAAAGAACTGAGGGCGCTGGACTTTACAGTTTTTGCGCTGGATATAAACAAGGATGTTTCAAAGATATATAAAGATGACACAAAGATTGTGCCCATCATTTGCGATGTTACGGGGAAAGAAAGCGTTGCAAGTGCCTTTAGCGAAATTGACAAGCTCACAGACAGGCTGGATTTGGTGGCTAACTTTGCCGGAATTATTATGATAGGTTCATTGGTTGAGCGCAGCACTCAGGAATTTGAAAAAATTCTAAACGTAAACGTCGTTGGTATGTATCGCATAAACAAAGCAGCCTTCCCTTATCTTTTAAAAACCAAAGGCAGAATTATAAACATTTCAAGCGAATGCGGAGTTTTTGACGCCGTGCCTTTCAACACTTTCTATACCATAACGAAGCACGCCGTTGAAATTTATAGTGACGGGTTGCGTCGTGAAATCGGGCCGCTCGGAGTTCAAGTAGTCAAAATCCGCCCGGGGGCTTTCAGAACAAATATGCAGGGAGGCGTGCGCGGACAATTTAACCAAGTTGTAGAAAAATCCGAATACTTTAAGGATATTTTAACAAGCATGAGCGGTATGATGGATAAGGAAATAGACAGCGCTAAAGACCCAGCTCTCTTTGCAAAAGTATTTATTAAAGCTGCCACCGACAAAAAGCCAAAGCTTGCCTACAGCATCAACCACTCAAAATCTATGTGGCTGATAAGCAGCCTGCCGGACGGTCTTCAGGATAAGGTATATAAATCATATCTTAAATAAACAAAAAAGCACTACTTAAAAGCAGTGCTTTTTCTTCTTGCTTAATAATCGAAATACTTTTTGAGGTCTTTAATCACAGCGTTCGGTATATCAGCTCTAACTCCATTGTCCCGCTAAATTTTCCGCCCTCACCCACTCCTTCTAAATATGGTATTATTTTTTTATTGTTAACAACAATTTGCCACCCAATGATTGTATTGGTATCGTTAGTTTTTAGACTAAACATAAACACACAATCTACCTGAAATTTAGTCTCCGACTTACTTTGCTTGCCGGCCAGAGCAGTAAATATCTTTGAAACTTTAATCCCTGCTGCCTTCTCACAAAGTTTTCTAAGTCCCCCGACACATTCCCGGTCCCTTATTATTGTGTTTAATTTTTCAGCGTCTTCACTAGATTTTTTTAAATTATCCTTGGCCTCGGTTAAAAAAACCGCAGCCTTTCCGTTCAATACTTTATAAGAAATACTATCTGCATAAATCCTTTTAACCTTCTTCCCCTTTCCTTCTCCGACTAAAATACATTTGTCGCCCTGAGCTCCGGGATAACTCACTCCAATAATCTCATGTAACATTTGTTTATATAAATTAAATGTACAATAAGTAATTATATCCTCCCCTATGCCGGCACTGTCAATTAAACCAATACTTATTGGAGCAAAGTCATTAACATAAAAAGTGTTTTTATAACGCTTTGAAATGGCCAAGTTCCACTTAATAGAACAAATTCTTTGTCTGCTTGCATCAGTAAAAACGATTTCACTAGTCAGTAAAAATAAGCTCTTAACTGAAATTGATGAACCATTTATTAAATAATTATGCAATGCTTCATCCGAAAAGTAATACTCCTTTTCGTTCGGTTGCGTTAAATTCAAATGGGCACCCAGATTAAGTGAGTGTTTAAAAATATGTATGGCATCTTCGGCAGATAATACTTCTTTGTCTTTTATAAACTCCATCATTTCAGCTTCCCGCGATGTTCCATCAAACAACGATTTATAACTGACTTGACTATCCCTGCCAACCTGAAACTCCGCTATGCAGTTTTCACTTCCAAGCATCATAGAAATAAAGCACAAAACGCCTCTGTCAGGGTCCATTGCATGCCCAAATCTGTTTATCTTTGCCGCCAGCTTATCCTGGTACCAATGATACCTTAACGAATCTTCAAATATCCTCTTATAATCAGCAGGACCATACGTTTGATAATCATTATATTTGCTTTTATATTCGGCCAAGCATTTATTATAATAATCCTCTGCATTCAAACTGTTTTCATATATGTTTATAAAACCCCGAATAAGCGCTTCTATCTCAGCGGAATACAGCATACATGACGGCCGCTCAGCATCAACTTTAAGCAGCTCGTTACTTATTTCTTCCCATGCAATAAAATAAGCAACGGAACCGTTTTTTATTGCAATGTGTCTTTCAAAAGAATCAGTAATCTTTTTCCCTCCGCCAAATTCTTTATTCATACCCTTAGACGTCGGACTGATTTTTATCACAGGGAATTTATAAACCTGTCCCCAAAAATAAGTGTCTGACCTTTGCATCTTATGGTCATCCGGAGGTGCTGCGGTAGAATACTCTACAGCAAAAAGCGGGAGCTCTTTTGCTCCTGAAATCACGGTAACTAAAATATCATAATCCTTACTTTTTCTTATTCTGGCAACAACTGAGTTAGAGGGCACGATAGCGCCCTTGGTCTTTTTGTTATAAACTATCAAAATATTTTGTTCTGCAATTTTCTTTGCAGCGCAAATATATTGCTTTAAATCCAGGCCCTGTTCGAAAACTTCGCAATAAATTCTTATCTTATCAATTTCCATTCTATACTTCTTTTTGAAAAATAAGCACATGTTCTAATTTTCCTTTTGTTCTGAAAGATTGCTGAAAGGTTCTGCTGGTTTCGTCCAAGCTTGTGCAGCTTTCGGACACCAGCCGCCAATTGATATCCTTGGCGATTTTAATAATATTTTCTTTGCTGTCATACTTCTTTCCTCTTATCTGCCCGTCTCCAATAATTATTACAGCATACTTACCCGCTTTAAGCATCTTATCACAATCCAAGAACACTTCTGTCATGTCCTGCGTAAATTTCTCCGAAGGTTTTTTTAGGCTTGAAAATTCTCTTCTGGAACCTATTTCCTGCTCCATAACATCTTCAACAGCATAATCAAGCCAAAGCATACGATGCTTATGATAGAGATAATAATCATAAGTATTGGGATAGGGCGGCGAAGTGACTATTAGGTCAACCGAATTTTCGCCAAAATTTTTGCTTGATGCTTTAGAATTAATCTGCACTGCTGCACTTTTAAAAACACAGTCGTTATATTTAATACTGCTAATGATTTCTAAAATTTGTCTAAACTTTTTTATATATATATTTATTACATCATCAAACGTAATTTTTTTATCTTTGGCGGCATAACGCGTATTGCTTTCCTGATTTGAAACGGACGTCAAAATCGACGAGAAAACAACCTTTGCAAACAACAATGCCCTGTCATTATTTTTAAATTCATTTTCCATAATTTGACGCAACAGCGAAAGAGCATCTATAGCTTCATTATTAAACCAATGATTTATTGACACGTAATGTTTTTTGAGGCAGTTAGTTTCTGTCTTACACTTTTGGTTTAGTGTATTTATAAAAGTGTTAAGCCCCAAAATGTCTTTATTGTTATAAGGTGTAATCTTAAATTTTGATATAAGTATTGCTATACCGTTTATATCGCTTCCATATGCTATTCTGCCGTTTATATTAGAAGCAAGAAGCGTTGTTCCGCAGCCAACAAAAGGGTCATACACGATATCGTTAACCGAGCTGTATTCTTTGATATACCCTTCAATCATTTCTATTGTATACTTGGCGGGATATGAATGGATTTTATCCAATTTTCTGGCATTTTCTGTATTTACCATTTTCTGAGCACCACCAAATAAGAATGATTTTGATTTACATAAAACCTTGAAGGATAGCCCAGCAAAACCAATTTCCTGTGCTGATTTTGGTCCCATATAATTAAATCGTGATACTTAAATCCTGCATCCACTCCCGCTTTTGCAATCATAGAGTGCAAATCAACATACGGGATTTCGTTTTGCATATCCCTATAATCCTTTACTACCCAAATATTATATCCGCCCTTTCGGGTTTTTTTGTATAATTTTTTCATTATAGCGCCAACAGCATCCAAGTATTGACCAAGCGGCATATTGCCAAGGTCACGCTCATCATCCGAATACTTTTTGGTTTTTGAATTATTCTCAAAAACAAAGGCTGAGTTTTTATGCCTCTTTGCTCTATCCTCTTCAACCTTATGTATCAAATCCGCATACGGCGGAGATGTAAAGGTGATCTGAATAATCTCATCATCCAAATCATCCAATTTTTCTGTACAATCACCTTTGATTGTTTGAGATGTTATTTTAACCTCACCAAAAAGCGTGCTGCTGCCCACCATAACATTATTTATTTCCTGCTCTGACACAGCAAAAAACTTGTCGTTTAGTTCTATGCCTATTGCATTGCGTTTAGCTTTTATGGCCGCTAACGAGGTTGTTCCCGTTCCGAGAAAGGGATCTAAAACAATATCTCCTTCTTTTGAATACATACGAATAACCCTGTCACAAAGTTTTTCAGGATAGGTCGCCCCATGCATTAAATGACGATTTGCCCGTACTGATGAAACATCATTCCATACACTGCGGCTAAATCCTGCCCACTCTTTTGCAGACAAGCCGTTAAATGTCTTTCCTCTTTGCTCTGCCTCTTTAAACATAAGTTCTTTCTCACTTTCTTCTGCCTCTGTTAAGAGCTTGGAATTATTCGAGTCAATATCCTCATCTAAAAAATTTATTTGATGTTTTTTTCTCATCGTAAAACCTTGTCCGCCTTTGTTTTTTCTTTTTTTATTATAGCACAATAAATAAAAAACGCTAAGAAATTTCTTGCGTTTTCTACGTTTCATCAAAAACTCAGATACAGCACCATAACATTATTTATCAAAACCTTTCAGCGTCAACGCTATTCGATTTTTGTCAAGGTCAACGCTAAGAACCTTTACCTTAAGCACCTGTCCAACTTTGAGCTCGTCTGACGGGTGTTTGACATAGCCGTCGCTTATTTGCGAAATATGAATAAGTCCGTCCTGATGCACACCTATGTCAACAAAAGCACCAAAATCAATAACGTTACGCACTGTTCCTGTCAAAATCATGCTTTCCTTCAGGTCCTTAATGTCAAGAATATCGCTTCGCAACTCAACAGGCGGAAGGCTTTCTCTAATATCACGCCCGGGCTTGATAAGCTCGTTTACAATATCATTTAGGGTGGGCACCCCAATGCCGCATTTCTTTGCCACTTCTTCTTCGCCCATAAGCTTAACTTTTGACGGCAGCGTTGCTATCTCGCCGTTCTTTATGGCATCCTCATCAATATTAAACAGCTCCATAAGTTTTTTAGCTGGCGTATAGCTTTCAGGGTGCACAGCGGTATTGTCAAGTATGTTTTTTCCGCCTACAATACGCAAAAAACCAGCGCATTGTTCATAGGCCTTATCGCCCAACTTATTCACTTTTCTAAGCTGCTCACGATTATCAAAAGTACCGTTTTTCTGTCGGAAATCCACCACATTTTTAGCTATACTCTGGTTCATCCCCGACACAAAACTAAGCAAACTTACCGATGCTGTGTTAAGGTCAACTCCCACGCTGTTAACACAGTCTTCAACAACACCATCTAAAACTTCAGTGAGGCGTTTTTGAGGCATGTCGTGCTGATATTGCCCAACTCCTATCGACTTAACATCAATCTTAATGAGCTCAGCCAATGGGTCCTGCAACCGTCTTGCAATTGACACCGCGCTCCTCAGCGCCACATCAAAGTCGGGGAATTCTTCCGCACCAAGTTTTGAAGCGCTGTATACCGACGCTCCGGCTTCATTTGTCATGGCGTAGTTTACTTTTTTTCCCGTCTTTTTAATGAGTTCAGCTACAAAAATCTCCGATTCTTTGCTAGCCGTTCCGTTGCCTATCGAAATTACGTCAATCTTATATTTATCAATCATTTCAATCATTTTTTCGGTTGCTTCTGCCACCTTACTTTGCGGCGGAGTAGGATAAATCACCGTGGTAGTAAGCACATTTCCGCTGCCATCAATGACTGCAATCTTGCATCCTGTGCGATACGCCGGGTCAAAGCCCATGATTACCTTGTCTTTAAGCGGCGGCTGCAGCAAAAGCGGTTTGAGGTTTACTTCAAACATTTTGATTGCCTGCTCATTAGCAGTATCCGTCAGCATAGTTCTTATCTCACGCTCAATTGAGGGGAAAATCAGCCGCTCAAAGCTATCGGCAATCGCACCCTTCACCAGCTCCTCAGTCTTAATTCCTTTGTTTAAAAACATGTCTTCAATGGTGGAAATAGCTTTTGCGCTGTCTATAACAAGCTTAACCTTAAGACATCCCTCATTTTCACCGCGGTTTATGGCCAAAATCCGGTGGCTGGGCATCTTGTTTACGTTTTCGCTGTATTCCTTATACATTTCATATGTCTTGCTGTTTTCACTCTCAACAAGAGCCGTTTCCAGCTTGCCTATTCTAAACAGTAACTCTCTCAATACCTTTCTGATTTCGGCACTGTCCGAAGCATTTTCGGCAATAATATCAAGAGCTCCCGCAATGGCTTCTTTCTTGTTATTTACCTCTTTTTCGGGGTCTACAAAATTCTGAGCAAAATCCTCCAGCTCGCCGTCAAATTTGCCGGTGTAAATAGCGTCCGCCAGCGGAGACAATCCTCTTGCAATAGCTACGCTTGCCCGGGTTTTGCGTTTGGGCTTAAAGGGCCGATAAATATCCTCCACCTCAGTAAGAGTTTCAGCAGCTTCAATTGCCTTACTTATCTCATCCGTCATCTTTTCCTGTTCGGTTATAGACTTTGTGACCTCTTCCTTTCGTTTATCAAGGTTTCGCAGATAATTTAATCGGTCATTAAATTCTCTCAAAATCTGGTCATCACAGCTACCCGTTAACTCCTTTCGATACCTTGCTATAAACGGAATTGTACACCCCTCATCTATCAGATTTATTATATTGGCGGTGTGCTGTGGTTTGACCCCAAACTCAGCACTCAGCCGTTCTTCTATCGTCATACTCTACTCCTTTACAAAACAAACATGTTTGGCGGTATATTTTTCAAAAAATTCCCAGCCTGCTTGCTTAAGACAGCCTTCAAGTTTATTGCTCAAAATTTTAATAAAACTTAAGCAATAAACGCAGAAATGCTGACAAATAAAAGGTTAGCACAAAATTTTAATAAAATCAACCGTTTAAAAGGGGTTTTGAAACAACAAAGTGCCTCAAACTTTTTGCTAAAGAGGCCTATAATATGTTATTATATTATATATACTACTTTAGAGGGCTTCTGTGCTTCACACTTGCCACAAGAGATGCACAAAATTACCAAAGGAGTTGCAAAATGACAATAAAGAAAAAATTATTGATTTCACTTTTAATTGTTATTCCGACACTTGTGGCCATCGGGCTCGGCATCTATTTTATAGTGCCAAAAGCGCCCGCCATAACAGCGATAAGGCTTCAGCCAGAAATAAACGTTGAATATGTTTATATAAACGAACCGTTTAATATAAACGCAGCGCTTGAACCGGAAAATGCTGACAAAGGGCGGCTTGTGTGGTATTCAAGTAATGAAAATATTGCAACCGTTGATTCAAACGGAAGAGTAACTCCTGTTGCCGCAGGTTTTGTAACCATAACCGCTATAAGCAAGGATACCTCCAATGTAAAATCATCAATAAGTTTTTCGGTGAGAAATTTAAGCCGTCAGCTTGAAATGAACCCCCTCACTGTGACATATGACGGAAATGCTCATCAAACCTATGTAGATGGGTGGTCGACTGCAAATGGTAATTTGGTTTATAAATTTACCGGAACACTGTCTGGCGGCGAATATTATACCTCGGGCAATGAACCGACCAGAGACGCCCCTACCGATGCCGGAATTTACAGAGTTTATGTAGAGCTTGAAGGCACTGCCGACAGCAACTATACCACGCTTAAAATTTTGCCTAAGCCTATAAGCATCACCATAGGAAACTTTCAAAAAGAATATCTTGACCCCAACCCCACATTCAACTATAATGTCACCGGACTTGTGGGCAGTGAGCAACTAATATTTGAAATTCTTGGCGGCACCAACGAAAACGTAGCAATATATACCCTGAGCCCCCAAACCCAAATATTCGCTTTTGACGAACAGAATTATATAACCAGCCTTGTCGACACTTCTGCCGGCAAATATAACTATACCCTTTCAAGCATTTCAAACGGAACGCTCACCATAGCTAAAAAGCCGATAAGAATTAAAGCTATAGCTAAAACCAGCATATACGGCGAGGCTCTGTCTCCGCTTGAATTTGAAATATATAACAGCACTAATACTCTTCTTAATGATTCAAGATTTTATAGCAGCGTGCTGGGGCTTCTAACCGTTAACACGGGCGGAGCTATGCCAAGTGCCGGAACATATACCATATCAACCGGCAGCCTAACATCAAATAATCTTGATATAACCGCAACAGAGGACGCTTCATACATAGTCACCAAGAGAGTAATAAGCGTTTATCCGGGTGCAGGCGGACAGAAATTTGCAGGGGCCGCTGACCCCGTATTCGGATATTCTCTCGGCAACAACACCGTTAACGACGGAGTTGTATTCGGCAATCTTCTTTTGCGTTCCGCAGGCGAACTTGTCGGAACTTATGCCTATCACCTGACAGGCGGAAGCATTGTTGACGGCGAAGAAATCAACAGTGCTGCATATCAAAATTACACTCTGAAGCTAGTCAGCACCGGACACATATTCAGCATTCTTCAGAATGTGGTGCAAATCGGGATGAGTAATCTTTATGAAACCTACGACCCGCTACAGAGTTATATTCAAAACACCGTTCTGACAGGCACAATAACTTATACCCTGTTTATAAACGGAGTGCAGATGAACCCAAATATAAACTCTAGCGGCATAGAGCTTGTCAGCGGCGACAGGTTTAGTATTATGTCGCTTCTGGGAGTCGAGGACCTTGTCACTACACCGTCCTACGACACCTACAAAATATACAGCGCGACAGTGGCACAAAAGTTTACCAACTTTCAGGATAACTTCACAGTTGGCGGCGGCGGAAGTTTAGATATAAATAAATATGATATATACTTTGGCTCATCAAAAATGTTTATTCAAAAGATAGTGCTTACTCTTACTGTCAATCTATCCACCAAGGTTTACGGCGACGTTGATCCGGCGTTCAGCTATCTTGCCGGCGGCTTTATAAGCAGTGACACAGCCATCAATTCCATAACGAGCGTAACTTACACCAGAACTGACAGCGGCACCAAAACAAACAACACCGTGGGTGAATATTCAGTGAATATTTCATCCGCCGGCATCAACAAAGCTTATTATAAACCCGTCTTTGTGCCGGGAGTTTTGACAATCACTCCTATGGATATTTCTCTAAATACAATAGACTACACGAGACCCTATGGAGCAGTTGTTCCTGATTTCCGGTATAGTTTTGTTGACGTAGACAATGACGAAATACCTGACATTACTCTGCCGTATGGCGACACTGATGCAAATGTTGCAACAGGCAGTCTGATAAAGTCACTAAGCGGCACTGCTGACGGCTTGCCCGGAGGTACGCCTACAAGCGGAGAAAATGTGGGAGTATATAACATTTTAGATACTACACTCATCAAAAACGCCAACTACAACATATTATACACAGCCAAAAAATACACCATCACAAAGCGGCAGGTAACGCTGGCACCTCTCAACCTCAACATAGTTTACGGCGATAGTGTGCCCGAGCTCTTATATACCGCTCAGGTAAATACAACCTCCTATAGTTATAATCTTGAAAGCCCGCTTCTCAGTCTTTCGGGCACTATGAGGCTTTCTGCAACTTCAGGCAGTTACACTCCGACAACCTCGCCGCTTGTTGCGAGAACCTATTATTTTGACCAAAACACGCTTGCTCTCGGCAGCAATTTCCAATTGCAGTTTGATGCATCAAGCTCCAGCTTTATTGTCTCTCCACTGCCCGTTACGCTGAGCTTTATTACAAAAACATTCACTGGGTCTTTGCCAAGCGACAGTGAGGCAATTGTAGTGTTTAGCAGCAGCCGCGGCAACGGACTTGCCTATAGCGACGCGGTAAGCAGTCTGGTTTTAACGCTAACAAATGCACCTCCCACTCTCCACTATATAGACAACATAAACGACATTGCTATAACTATTCAAAACGGTAGCGGGACAAATATTACGAGTAGCTATAATATTTCGCTCAACGATGCCATGAACATAGTGTTTGCCCAAGGTGTAGCAAATCTTAATGTCGGCATAATCGCAACGGCTATATCTGGTGACAACACAACAACCAAGCCTTTTAGCGGCTCCACTCCCTGGACTTTCGATGCTACTCTCATAAGCCCCCCCGCCGGATTATATATTGACCCGAGCTCAATATCTTTCAGATATCTTTATCCAAGCGGACAGCTTTTGAGCGTTGCTCCCAAAAATGCAGGCAGCTATCTTGTTACTTTAGATATAAGCAGTCTTATAATCAGAGACAGCTCAAGCGGCGATGCTGATGTAACAGCTCTCTATTCACCCATGGTGTCTGCTCCCGTTACAGTAAGCATCACGCCTATTGACCCAACAATAACCACGCCTCACACACTAAGTTCTCTTATATACGGCACACCTTACACCTATGTTAACGGCAAACATGACTTTGCTATAGGCACCGAGATAACCGGCAGTTTTAATGTTCCGGGAACATATTACACCCTTGACAATTCCGCCCTTACTGTAGGCAGTTCCGGCATAAACGTAACCTTTGTGCCGGATACAATTGCCGACACAGGCGGTCAGTTTAAGAACTACAACAACTATACTATGAACCTTATGCTGACTATAAACCCCTTCTCAATAACTATGAATGAAAACATAAGTTTTTCATACGTTTGGACGGACACTCACCCGACTTATACTAATTCAACCTATCCAAACACCATCACCAACCTCAAAGCGGTATTGGGCGAAGCCTATGTAAGTGCTTTTGCCGTAAGTTATGCTTACTACGGCTTTACCTTTAATTCAAACGGTTCAATAACCACAAGTAATCCTTCAGAACCTACAATTTTCTTAGAGCGTTTAGGCGAGCCCACATTTACCATTGAAAACGATAGCTTTGTGGCGACCTATCCAAACAACAAAAAAATCACCCTGTCAATTTTTGGCATACTCAACGCCAGATATTATGACGGTGCCAACGAATGGGATATTGCCAATATATATTCAAGTGCCGCATCTCCAAGAGCTGCCGGATTCTATATTTCCGCCGCCACACTGACGGCAAACAATGCCAATGTTACCCTTGAAGGTCAAGTAAGTCAAAG
This sequence comes from Christensenellaceae bacterium, assembly GCA_031260975.1. Classification (NCBI taxonomy): domain Bacteria; kingdom Bacillati; phylum Bacillota; class Clostridia; order Christensenellales; family Christensenellaceae; species Christensenellaceae bacterium. The sequence continues at coordinate 28,587 of JAISKJ010000003.1, read as the reverse complement.
CTTCTTTTCAGGATATACAATAAAAAAGGCAGGGTTCACAAGCTTTACTCCCAACACCCTGCAATTTGAATATCTGACTGCACTAAATCTTGAAACCTGTGTTATAACTCCAAACCCCAGCGGCGTTCTTATAACCACACTCGGATACAGCTTAAGCTCGGCAGGGCCTTTTAACAGCACTGCTTATGTATATGCAGGTACCTACTACGTCAAGCTTGAAGCAAATCAAACAAATCATTATTCAACTGATGTTTTTCAGTTTAAGATAGACAAAGCTCACATCTCGGCAACCCTGCTGGCACCCACCAACTTTGGATATGATGGAATTCAGCACCAACCCAATTATCGGCTTGTGTGGGGAGAGGTTTTCATAACATCTCTTCAAATCGCCGAATTGATGAGTCAGACAATTCCGAGCACCGTTTGGCAAAATGAAGGTCAAGCATTGATAGACGAAATAAACTTATATTTAACCTCTCAGATTTCTCACATAAAACAGGCAATTATACTAAAAGAGATTATCACTGCCCCGTCAACCCCTGCCGCAATTTCGATAGTTTTTGGCGGTACTCAAAATGACGGAACAATTTTCTCAGGCTCAGCAGCTCCTGAAAATGCGGGTAATTACATTATGAATATCGTTCTGAACTGCTCAAATATTGCAGGCGGAAACAGTGACTTGCCCGCTGACAGCAAGAGATTTTATATCAACCCCAAAAATTCCCCCGATCTTGGCATAACCTTTGTGCCGACCAATGTGGCAAAAGATAAGATGGCAAACGATTCTGCACTATATGCACACATTATAGACAGCATGATTGTCACAAATTCACCCTTCGTATCGGCTGAAAAGGGCCTGATGACGGATATTAAAGCCATCCTCAAAGAGATATACTCTCAAGGCTTTATTCTCTCAGATATAGCAAACCGCAAGTTTGAAGTAACTTATCTATATGATGATGATAACAATTCATCAACACCCCTTATTGCAACAAGTGAGTTTATATATATTAATATAAGTATTATGGACGGGCTTGCTCTTATCCCTACCAACGGAACCGCTTGGTATAACGCAATCAATGGGAGTATCGGCACCAAAACGCTGGCGCTCAGCATAAACTTTGTGGGCGGAAATATCAGGAAGATAGACCTGACCGGCACAATTACAGTAAACCGTATCACTCTGGAACGGTCTCATTTTGTTGAACCCCACGGAGCTTCATATAACTTTATAAACGCAGACATATGGGCACCGCTTCAAAGAGGTGCCTCAAGTCCGATATCTTCCGGTGTTAACTTTACACCGGAACCAACCTTTAACGGAAATGAAGTGACCTATCAGGAAGCAAACACTGTTACAATAAGGTATAGCTACAGTCAGGGCGGAACAACAATGACACACGCTCCAAGAGAAGTGGGGACATATACTGTCACTGCAATAGTTACATCACCCCCAACCTCATACTATATCATAAGCGACTCGGGTTCGCTGACATACTCCTACACCATACATATTATTCCGAGCACAATCGTCAGCGATATTCCTGCAACCGTTCATGCACCCTTTAAAAACGCGCCTTATAATGCAACATATATGTATGAAGTATTTGAAACCTATAACATAAAAACCGGAATAAGCGGCGATAACTATAACCTGACTTTCAGCGCGTCCGCAAGTCCTGAAGTGGCACAAAACGGTCTGACATTCAGAGTATTTTTCAACTCATACTCCCCGTCAGTTACCGATGCCGGAACGTATATAGCTTATCTTGAGCTTGTTGGAAACTTCGGAGGAAATATAGTAGATATTACTTCCCCCTTCCGCATATCCTTCAATTTTGTTATAGACAAATTAAGTCTGGGCGAAACCACCCAAAAGGTTTTGGATCACATACAAAACACCCCGTTTGCGTTTACTTATCCGACAAACCCGAATATAACACTCAATGCCCTGCCCTACAACAACGCTATTGACAACTTTACCGGCACACTTTCTATAGCATACTTTACTGACAACGATGACAATGACCCATTTGCTTCACTTATAGACACAACAGGCGGCAAAAGCGTTTATGACGACCCGAACGTAACGGCCGGTACAATATACTTTAGAATAATATCTTCTCACGCTTCTATTGCTGAGAGTACGGCCGTTGCCATAACTTTGAATAAAGAGACTGTTCTCACTACCGATATATCCATTGACAGCGGATATATATCCGGCAATGAAATAACCGGTTATTACTTCGGCGGCCAGCCCGTTGAAGTAGATAAAACTAAACTCAGCGTAACCACACTGCCCGAAGCGGAAGCTAGTGACTTTGTTGTTGAATACTATCTCTTTATCGCAAACGAATGGAAATGGACCCCCAACGCCCCCACAGGCGTAGGGCAATATGATATAAGAATTTCGCTGAATGCAAGATGGTATCAAACCGGTATCAACGAATATAAGACGGGAATAACTTTTGTTGTAACTATGCTTTCGATAGTCACCTCGCCTATAGAGTTTGACTACGGCGACTTTGCACATGCCGAATATGAAGACACCGGAACATATTTCCCAATTATCTTCTATGACTGGCAAAACGCCGCCTCTTCGGCACCTCTAATACATTATGAAGGCACCCTTCTGTCCGGCTGGTGGCTGTTTAGCGAAGAAGATATTAATGCATTCTTAACAGACAAACCAAGTTCTATGAGCCTTTATGACTATGGCACTGCAATGACTTATATAAGCAGCCTCAGTAACGGCGACGGAACTTATGCTAATATTCTGTCTCTCCTACAAATAAACAGCCTTAGTGCCAACACTCATACGTATACGTTATACGCAGTGTTTGTGTGTGACGATCCCGATGTAGGGGCACTGCTTGTGCCGCTTGAGTGTACCGTAAACAAAAAGTATATTGACTTATCGGGCTCAATTGCGACTTTTAACATAAATGATGTAACTCTTACCAGTATAACCAAATCCGGCGGCAGTTGGACATATACCTATGATGACATTTCGCTCAGCGGAGAAAAGGCCATAAGCCTAGGCACCATAGCAGGTCTTGTTCTGGGTGAATCCACCATAGAATTTACTTCGTTGTTTACCATAACTTCATATAATATTTTTACTACATTCAACAATAACGGAACCATCTATACCCCATCCAGCCTGATTTTAGACTTTGAAAGCCAAAACTACAGAGGCCCGATTAAACTGAGCTTTAACCTTAATAAATCTGGACTTGAAACACTCTTCTATAATGCCGAACTGTCACGGCCGTTTACTAATGACGTAATAGCAAGTACATATTACACAAACCTGCTAGATAAGCTGTTCTACGCACCCAATGTCAATGCTGATGCAAAGGCGAATATTGTATCAGGAGTAACTTTCACTTATGAATCAACCTCTGGTCTTTATGTTGCACATATAGCCGGCAATATAAGTCCCGCTACATACACCTACATAGCAGTGTTTGGCGGAAACCAATATTATGCAACTACCAATTTACAGATTACATATGAAATAGAGCCGCTTATTATAAACCCTGTGTTGTCAGCAGGCATCATAACCGACACCAATGTTCCGCTGACCGTAACACTTAATATTGTGAGCACGCTGGATGCCGATTTGGGGCTGGATACTCTAGTTCCAACGCTTCTGTCAACTGTTTTGGACAGTGCAACTGTCGCTGACTCAACTGCACCGTCAGTTACAATTCTAACTCAAAGCTGTTATTACAACGCAGGCGTGTGGACATATGTGTTTAATTTAAACAATCCCTCTGCTCTGCCTAACGGCACATATTGGCTGACAATACCCGCAAATTTTGGCATGAGCAGCGGAATATTTTTCGGGACGAGTTCAGCCTCCCCAACAACTATGCCCATACCATTTGTTGTTGACAATGCTATGGACATAACCAAAGATATTGGTGCGGTGTTCTTTGGCGACAGTCTAAGTTCAGGAGCTTTGCTCAGCAAGCTTGAAAATGCATACAACTACACCGACGGGCAGCTGGATTCGGCCGAATGGCTCAATAGCTTCTATGAAAACAGCGGCGCATATCTGGAAACAGGTGGCAGCGGAACAATCTATACTAATACCAACAACTATCTGCTGGGAACAAACTATATTATATCTCCCCTGTCTGTTGCTCCTCTATATTACACATATCTTAAAAATACAGAAAAGGACGCTATTGCTGAAGATATTGGAACCAGCACCACTATTCAAGATTTGATAAACGCAGGCTATGCCACATACTGGGATCTAACTACTGACGGCATTTATTTCGGGTTAAACGGCGGTGGGGGTTCTCACTCGCTGGCTACAGGCGGCACGCTTAACTTTGTAGATATGCCTGTCAGAATGATCTTTACAGGAGGCGGAGAGGTTATCATACTTGTCAGCTTTACGTTATATTTTGACTTCGCCATAACCTACAACGACAACACACCGTATGTTTATAGCAGCGGCGTGTCACAAGGGCCGGATAAAACAAAATTTAATGTGCTTAGACAAGGCTTTAAATATACAAATAGCGGCGGGTCAAATTTGAGCGGCACTGCGACCGTTGTGTCAATGTCGGGAGCTTCTATAGGAAATAATGTAAGCGTGTCATATTCTCAGTCACCTCACATTAATGCTGGTTCATACACCGCTACCGCAACTTATACTCCGGGCGGAAACTACGGCCAACCATATAGTCTAACCGTGCCGTTTGTAATAGAAAAACAACCCTTAGCCATTACTATGACAAACCAAACTATATCATATGGTGACAACTTCTCGACAAGTGGCTGGGCAACCTCTTCTGAGGGCAGCAACTTCACTTATACTTGGAATGGACTTTCGTATATGCCGACAGATGCCGGCAAGTATACAATAAAAGCTGAGTGGACCGGAAACAGCAACTACACAGGAATAACTTACGCAACGCTGACCATCCTGCCGATAACGCCAACCGTTATGGTTGACCCGAGCGGTAGCCAGCTTGACCCTACTGAGCCGAAAATTAAAATAGACAATGTGTCTTATTCATATTCAGCCTTACCTTCGGGGATAAATGCACAATTCTTTGACGCAGAAAATTACATCCCGGGCAGTAGTCTTGCGCAAGGCCTGCCGCTTGTTGCCGGAAACAACTATATAGTTGTCGTAAACATAAACAAAGGAGTAACTTATAACGACAACTTCCTGCCGGCAACATTCAGCATCGGATATTCTATTCCACCCGAGCCTCCGATTGACCCCGAAGAATACAACCTCTGGATAGAAATAACAAACACCGTGCATGTTTATGACGGAAGCGCAAAAGCAATAAATGCAGTGCTTATGAATGGTGATGCCATCTCTGAACTTATAGCGAGCACAGATTACACAATAAATATTATATATTACTTAGGCGGCAGTCCGATAAACACCGGTCTTAACCCAATAATAGACGCGGGATATTACGCAGCTGTCATTACTGTTACTTTCATCAGTGAACCTTATTATACTGATATCGGGTTACTTACAAGAGACACCACCATGGTCATACAAAAAACATATTTTGATGTAGACACCGGTTCGGTTTCGGCGACATATAACACCGGCGTAATTAATCATAACATTGTATACGTAAAGAATGTGTTTGATACTTCCCTCGTGCTCAATACCGATTACACTGTTTCAATCGCAAATTCTTCAGGCTTACCTGCATCTATGCAAAATGCCGGAATATACACAATAACAATTGCGCCTATAAGCGGATATGCAACCAACTATGAGCCATATATCTTTAAGTTTACAATAGCTCCATATGCCGTAAGCTTTACTCTTGGTGCAAGCAGTATAAACGGCTCAACATATGACGGCACTAACAAAACAGTAACCGTTGACTGGTCAGCTTACGAAACAGCATTTGGCATTATTACAAAGCCCAATCTCAATTGGTCAGGAGCAGTATTCGTTTCTCCCTCATCAATCGGAGCTTCTGTTGTGGCTGCAGGAAACTATACTGTAAGCGCCACAATAAACGATGCTAACTTTGTGGGAACAACATCAGTGCAATTTGTAATACAGAAAAAACAAATCACCCTCTCTCAAACAAAGTTTGAAGCATATTGGCTTCCGGATATAACATGGACAACGGTTTTGGACAATGCCTCATTTAATATAGGGGGAATTATTCCAGGCGATACACTAAACGTAAACAGCCTGAACTTCAATTTAACTGTCAACCCAAGCAGCACATGGGGTAGTTTTATACAAGATGTAAAGACATATCAAGCAACAATAACCTGTATTCACACAAACTATACAGGCTCGCTGATGTTTAACTTTAAGATAAACCAATCGACAGTAAAAGTTATGTATGATACTTCTGTGTCAAACAATGGGCAAACCTTAGTTGATATCAATGACATAACTTTCAAGTCACATACATACACCCCCTATGATCCCCTCAACGATCCCTATGAACACGCTAACTTCTTTGAATTTGGCAGACTTAAATATATATTTAACGGCAACACAGCAGCTCCGGTTGCAATCATAAGCGGTTCGTCACTGATAAACATTTCAACCGAAGGCAATATCTTTACTTATACAAACAGAGGCACGCCGAGTTACTCTCCTTTGGATATATTATCAGCTTATAGTTATAGAGTAAACAACTACATATCTCTCTTCATTCTTACAGCTTCACTAAATAGTTATGCAAACAGCAATAATATGCAGTTTGACATAAACACCGATGTGTTCTATATAACAGTATGGTAACCCTTACGGTTTATTATGAAGTAACAAGGCCAAATGTTATCACAAAGACGCGGGCCTTGCGCTAAGGAGGAAACTATGTTTTTTAAACCCTTCTACACACGAACCGGCTGTGTCATAAATTTAATATTGCTGGGAGTTTTGGCATATCTTGTCATTCGGTTTATATTTCTGTGAAACATAGGGCAGCCGGCTGATATTCATGGCGACTCGGGGGTCTGAGAAATCAGACCTCTCAGTCGCTTTAAAAACGGGGCCTCAAAACCGTGCTTCTGCGTGTATTAGTGCGAATTATAGGCATAGTTTGCGACTGTAGGGTCGAAAACCAAAAAGGTCACCAACATTATTGGTGACCTTTTTCATATAAATTAAAACCACTGATAAATTCAGTGTTTTTAATTTGTTTTATTGCGGAAATCTTTGTTTATTAAATTCGCTGCGTTGGGCCATTATCCGCTCCCGATTTCTGTCGGCAGTTCTGGCAATCAGGTTAATAATTTTTTGCGGACTGAGCCAGAAGTCACGGCTCCAAACTCTTATAATTTTCCATCCGCGGCTTTCCATAAACTTGGAGCGGAATACATCGCGCTCAATTATGGATGACGATGATTTATATGCCGAATAATCACACTCCACGCCAACAGTATAGATATCCAATTTTTTGTCGTATACTGCAAGCGTAAGCTTATAGGTATTGTTTCCCAGATTAAGTTCAACGGTATATCCCATTTTCTCAAGCGCTTCCTTAATTTCAGCCTCTATACCGCGCTCATTTGTTTTAACCGACACTTCATTGGTCTGCTTCAGGCTTTCAAGTATTATACCAACTTCCTTGCTGCTGCCCTTAGATACTGCTCTTGCGTAACCAAGATATTTCTTAAACAGTTTGGGTCCCAGGTTTTTGCTGGCTTCTACATTGAGCTCCTCGGGTTCTATGCTGGTCACCACATAAATCTTTTGTTTGGCACGCGTGATTGCTACATTCAAACGATTTTCGCCGCCTTCCAAGTTAAGAGGGCCGAAGTGCGAAACAACTTTACCATATTCGTTTTTGGCGTATCCTATACTAAATATTATAATATCACGCTCGTCCCCTTGAACATTTTCAAGGTTTTTGATAAATAGGCTTATATCCTCGCCATTTTCTTTGCGATTACATTCTTTCAGATAATCATTTCTAAACACAGGGTCACGCTCGCTCTCAAAGTCAAGCATATCTTCTATATGTTGTTCCTGTTCAGCGTTAAAGGTGATTATGCCTATCGTTTCATTATTTTTGCGGGTTTTAAAAATCTTTTTGACTATTTCAACAACTCTGAGTGCTTCTTCGTGGTTTCGGCTGTTCAGCCACTTGCCGTTGACTTTGCTTACCTCAATCGGGTGACTGCCTACATTTTTAGTTAGGTTTGGCGCAATTTGCAGTCTGCCGTCATAAAAAGCAAAGTTAGAAAAGTTAATCAGCTCCTCGTTTTTGCTGCGATAGTGATAAGTAAGATTTGCTGTGTTATATCTGCTTGTGGCAAGGTCCAAAAGGCTCTCAACCTCAAGCGCAGCCTGAGTATCCAAATCAAGCTCATCATTATCATTACCCATATACCTTCGCATAAATGTAGTAGTTGGGCGCAGCTGCTTGTTATCGCCGGCTATTGCTATATATTTACCCCTAAAAATTGTGGGCAATGTGCTTTCGATAAATATCTGTGATGCCTCATCAAACAAAATAAGATCAAACAGCTCTTTTTTTAGCGGCATAATCGTTGAAACGCTCTCAGGTGAAAGTAGCCAGCATGGAAATAGTTTAAACAGTAATTCTTCATATACTTCGATAATCTTGCGAATGGGCCATAGGTTCTGTGGTTTGGATATTTGATATAAAAAGTTTTTGTTGTTGGGGTCTTTGTTATAAAGTTCGGCATACTCTTTTTTAAACTTGCCAAGACAAATCTGCTGCACTATGCTTTCTTTATCATTCTTAAGCGACATTATCCTGTTTTTTATGTTTTCAAACTCCATAATTTTAGAAAGCTGCATCTTATATTTTTCTTCGCTCAAAACAATCTCGTGATAAATTCGAATAACAGTTATTTTGTCAACAACTTCCTTAAATGTTTTGACTGAATTACTATTTGCGTAAGCAAAGTTTAAAATCATCATTTCAGTAGGGGTCATATCACGCAAATTAATATGCATATCCCTTATATTCACATAGTTGTCAAGAGCACTTTCAAGAAGGTTTAAAAATAGCATGTTGCCGCCCAAAATATTGTCTATTATTATGGCATACCCTTTTTTGTCAAGAACCGTTTGCAACGATTCATATTCCTTAACATATTCTTTAACCGAAATCAATGTTGTCTTGAAATTATCAGCAATCTGATTCTGCTTTTTTATCATCTTGGCTTTTGCAAACGGATATAACGGAGGCAATATAAGGCTCCATTTAACGGCTTCTTTAAGCCCAGGATTTTCAATGCCGGCAATATATTTTACAATAGGTTTTAAGTCCTTTGGCTCCTCTATTCCGTTTTCAAGATAGAACGCCAGAAGCTGACGGGCATTTGGGTATTTGCCTATATCAAAAGGCGCAATACGCTTAGTTTTAAGCTTATTTAAAAACCCTCTCATACTGTTTATCACATGCACGTCAAGGTCCCTCTTTATATGATCAATAAGAGGATTATTCTTTTGCATCTCCAGATGTTTATAATACAGCTCTGCTTTGCGCTTTTCTTTTATTATTCTGACGGTGTTGCTAAGCTCGTTATAATTTAAATTCATAATAGGAGTATTTTTGATAAGCTCCTTATAAATAGCATATTCATTGGTGTTTTTTCCTATCATATATGAATTTGCATACATCTGCTGAAGATTTAGTCCAAAAGGCGTAGGATTAAACAGCGTATCCGATATCATCTCTAAAAGTGCCGTTTCTTGCCTAATCAACGTATCAGTCTCATTGTACTTGGGCTGCAGGTCAGGTGTCTCTTTATATTGATTAAGTTCAAGGTGGGCATTTTTTACACGCTCATAAAACTCCGTCTTGTTCTTTTCGGCGTCATTTATATACATAGCCTTATTGTTCAAAACTCCCAAACGGTTATATACAACATCAAGTGCCGCTTTCTTTTGCGAAACCACCAGCACGCGCTTTCCTTTGCAGAGCGCGTCGGTAATAATATTAACTATCGTCTGGCTTTTGCCTGTTCCGGGAGGACCGTATATAACCATATTACCAAATTTGTTTATACTCTCAATAGCATTTTCCTGAGCATAGTCAAGATTGCTTATGGTATAGGTATTGGCATTAGGTTTTTTGACCGATACCAGCTCACGGCTTTCAAGCAGCTCATTTATAGCATTTGTGGTGAGCTTCTTTTTCTCCAAAACATTATAGTCGTTATAAATAGCATTGGCCAGGGGGAATCTTCCCACAACGGCATAATACTTTACCTCAAGACTGTCACCAAGCTTGGGCTCTTTTCCGCGCTCAAAGTTAAATAGTCCCTTTCTTGGCGAATGACCTATTTTAATGCCCTGTACTCTAAGATATTCAACAACGCTTTCTATATTTTTCAGCTTATAATCCATTAGGTTGTCAAACTCAAGATTGAGCTCATCAATATTCAGCTTATGGTGCTTTGCATAAGCCAGAATAAACACCTTGTTTAGCTGTATGGGCTCGTCCGTCTTAAGCTCAAGTTCGGCCTGCTCATTTTCAACATTAATAACAACAGGAAACAAAAGCAGAGGCGCTTTTATCACCGTTTCGTGTCCAAGGGCACCTTCCACAAAAGGATAGCCCACAAACATTTCATATCTTCCCGTTTCCTTTGCAAATTCCTCTATCTCACGCTTAAGGGTTTTCAAGTCATTAAGCTGGGATAAAAGTGCTTTTTTGGTTTCATCCTTTTTTATTCGTTCACGCCTCAGATTTTCAGCCTTAATCCCATCGGCATCCAAAAGTGACGGGTCTTTATACTGCCCAACAACCTTATCTTCTACACGCAAGTTCTTATACAGCCGCTCTTTGCTATTTTTGCCGATAAGCACAAAATTTGACCGTCTGCCGCGCCACAAAAAATCTATGAACTTTTCTATTTCTTCATAGTCACCATCAAGGTTTGCTCCTATGTCATATGAATATTTCTTGCTTATTTTTTTTGAAAACAAACTGCGGTTTCGCCCGCTTATTTCAATTAGTCTGTCTTTATAATATTTATAAATGCCTTTCATAAAATTTTCCTTTTGTCTGAAGTTAAAAGTAATACCCCAAAGCTCATATGGACTTTTGAGTATATCTCATTATATAATATATTCACGCTCTTTACAACAAGAAAATCAAGGAAAATTTTAACAGCGGGGGTGCTCCCGTTTAATTATGGCAGTGAGTTTTTAATAATGGCTTTTATTTAATAAATTATTTCAACATCATGTTTTTTCAAAAGATATTCCAGCTGCACAAAATAGGCAAAAGTTTGAGGTACATTCATAAGCTGACCATAAAACTTAAAATCTTTTGCGCTCATCAGTTTTTGCAAAGCTTCTTTATCAATAATATCAAACAATCTTGCACTCGGGTCATCCAAAATTTTTTGAAGCCTTTCTTTCATAAGACTAAGATATTCCGGATTATGCGTCTTTGGATAGGGGCTCTTTTTGCGCTGCAAAATTGTGGGCGGCAGGTGGTCGCTGAGAGCCTGCCTCAAAAGCCCTTTTTCGGTGTTGTTATGATATTTATACTCCCACGGCACGCTATACAAATACTCCGCTATGCGGTGGTCACAAAATGGAACCCTAACCTCCAATCCGTTATACATACTCATTCTGTCTTTGCGGTCAAGCAACGTCTGCATAAACCAATTAAAGTTTAACATTGCCATCTCTTTTGTCCGCCGCTCATTGGGCGTTGCGTCACTTAAAACATCGGCACTTTTTATTGTTGCTTCATATAATTCATTAACAAAATGCTCTCCGTCAATTTTGCCGCGCCAATGATTATTCAAAAGCTCAAACCTTTCTGTTGTATTCTGTGCCCACGGAAAGCCATATCTGGATTTTATTTCACTGTCCGTAAACCAAGGATATCCACCGAAAATTTCATCCGCACATTCACCTGACAATGCAACCGTAACATGCTTCTTTATTTCTTGGCAAAAAAGCAGGAGACTGCTGTCAATGTCCGCCATTCCGGGAAGGTCTCTGGCGTCAGCTGCATTAAAAATCGCACTCGCCAGCTGCTTTGTCTCAAGTCCTGTTTTGTGCGACACTCCGCCGATATATTCGTTCATAATATCTATATAATCACTGTCTTTATTAGGCTGGAATTTGCTTGCCACAAAATATCGGTCGTTATCCTTATAGTCCACTGAAAATGTATGCAGCGGCTCATCAAAATGCTTGCTTGCAACCGATGAAATAATACTCGAGTCAAGACCCCCCGACAAAAAAGTTCCGACTCTGACATCCCCCACAAGCTGCCGCTTTATGGCGTCAATGACAAGTGTCCTTACATTAAAAACTGTATCGTCAAAGCTGTCCATATGCTTTTTATCCTTAAGTCCCCAATAGCTAAATATATTAAGCTTTCCGTTTTTAAAATATCCGCACTCGGCAGGTTTCAGCTCTTTTATCCCAGCAAATACCCCCGAACCCTGAACACGACCGGGGCCAAGCATAACAATATTTGCTACCGAGTTTTTATCCATTTGCGGCTTTATGCCTGCAGCAAAAAGCGCTTTAATCTCGGAAGCAAAAATAAACTCACCTTCTTTAACAGTATAAAAAAATGGTTTTACGCCTATGCGGTCTCTTGCAAAAAATAGTTTATCCAACTCAAAACAATACACCGCAAAAGCAAAAATACCATTAAGCTGCTGCGGGCATTTGTCGCCCCATTCGACGTATGAATGAAGCAAAACTTCGGTGTCGCTGTGCCCCTCAAATTTATGACCTAGGTTTAAAAGCTGCGCCTTTATTTCGGCAGTGTTATAAAGCTCGCCGTTATAAACCATGGTGTAGTGCCTGCCTCCCCAAACAAGTTGCATAGGCTGTTTGCCGCCTTCAATATCAACTACACTCAACCGCGTATGAACGAAAGCCGTCTTTCCCTCAGCGCAAATTCCGTCCTGATTTGGTCCCCTGTCTTTAAGTGACAGTTTCATCAGCTCGTGCTTTCTTCCGATTTTCGCCTTTGTCTTACTTGTTATACCTGCAATTCCGCACATATATACCTCCAAAAACTTTTATTTTCATCTCCGACCGATGGTTCGTGAAACATTTTAAATGTGTTCTTTTTCTGTGTTTCACAGAGTTTTAGCCAGCAAACCGTACGGTCGGATTATCCGACCGGTCGGCCACTTACTAATTTGTCTCAAAAAGAGCCTTATACATAGCGATAATTACTGTTTCACAGAACCGGTCCTCAACACCTAAGATAAGCGTCCTGCCTTCAAAGCTCATAAATATAATCTCAGCAACGCTCTCGGCTGCCTTTATGACAGATGTTATATCCTTTGGCTTTACACCACCTACAAGAGCGATGCGACTAATATTTTTAATCTCCTCGGCTTTTATGTCTGCAACCCCGCCCTTTTGCGTGAGCAACAAAACCTGTTCCGCACTGCTTACTATAAACTCGGCATCGTCAAACAACTTAATGGCCTGAGACATACTGCTGCTCATTTTAATCAGACTGTATCCCTTTTTGCAGGTTAGCCCAATAAGTCCTTCCTCACTTTTGCCGCCCACCACTGTGCCGCTGCCGCGTGCGCTAAACACGCTTTTGATATTGATGGGAATGTTTACCCCGCACAGCGGAGAGACGCTGTCTTTATGAAGAACCTGCGCGCCATAAAACGAAAGCTTATGCATATCAGAATAGCTTATATTATATATCTTTTTAGGGTCTTTGATTATTCTTGGGCTTGCAGCGAAAAAGCCTTCAACATCCGTCCAATTTTCATATACAGAAGCTCCTATGGCCCTTGCCGCAACAGCCCCGCTCAGGTCACTCCCTCCTCTTGAAAAGGTAACAATTTTCCCCTCAGCAGTCGCTCCATAAAACCCGCCCATAACACAAAGCCCTTTGTTTTTTATTGCCCCTGCAATAAGTTTCAAGCTGGCGTGTTCATCAAAGGTTTTGTTTTTAAACCTAAAAACCTCCGCAGATTCTATATGCCGGGCTCCCAGCACCGCCGCCATAATTTTTGCCATAAGATACTCTCCGCGCGATGCCGCATAATCCACACCTGCACCCTGTTTTATGTCACTCTCAATTTTGTTAAATTCCACGTCTAGGTCAAAGCGAAGACTGAAGCCCTCGATAATATCAGAAAACCGCCCTTTGATATTTTTTAGAGTATGCTTATAATCAGCACTCAAACTGATGCCTTGCTTAAATTGAATATACTGCTTAAAATATGTATATAGCAGGTCGGTCACCTTCTGGTCATCATCAAACCGCTTGCCGGGGGCGGATACTACCACTATCCCAATATCAGCATCTTTTTTTATTATATCAACAACCCTGCTTATGGTTTGAGCAGTTGCAAGGCTGGTTCCTCCAAATTTTAAAACTTTCATATTTCACCTTTTGTATATAAACTTTCAAATAAGTCCAAAGCTTTTGAGTTCTTTTTTAAGCAGCTTTTCGTTTTCTTCGCTCATATCTGTCAGGGGCAGTCTAAACCCACTTGAGGTTTTACCCATAAGATTAAGCGCCGTCTGAACGGGTATAGGATTGGTTTCACAAAACAACGCTTTGATAAGAGGGACCAACTTAAGCTGTGTCTTTTGCGCTTGTTCATATTTTCCTTCAAAGAAATCTTCACAGAGTCCGCTCATAATATCCGGTATAATATTACCGGCAACACTGATAACACCATTGCCGCCAAGCGACATAATCGGAAGTGTCATACCGTCGTTTCCACTATAAAGCATAAGCTTTGGGCATAGCTTAATAATTTCCGCCGCCTGCTCAATGTTGGAATTAGCTTCCTTCAATCCTACAATGCTTTTGTTTCGGCTCAACGCTTCCACGGTTTTTGGAAGCATATTAAGCCCTGTGCGCTCAGGCACATTATATAAAATTATCGGGAGCGTTGTAGCTTCGGCTATACTGCCAAAGTGCTCCACCAATCCTTTTTGCGTGCATTTGTTATAATACGGCGTCACATGCAGAAGTCCGTCCGCACCAAGCTTTTGATACTTTATACTGTTTTCTATAGCGTCTTTGGTGTTGTTGCTGCCGGCTCCTACAATCACAGGAACTCTGCCGTCTACCGTAGTTAGGGCAAAGCGTACAATTTCTTCACGCTCGCTCATGCTTAGTGTAGAGGCAGCTCCCGTCGTACCCAAAAATACGAGAGCATCTACGCCGCCTTTTAACTGAAACTTTATAAGCTCTTTAAAACTATCAAAATCCACTGCGCTGCCGTCTTTTGTGAGCGGCGTTATAATAGCAGTGGCACAACCTTTGAATATCATATTTCCTCCTTAGTACTTCTTTTGTTTTATTCTCTTGTCTCAATAAGTCTCTGCATTATCTGAACCGCATTTGAAGCAGCCCCCTTTCTTAAATTGTCCGCAACAACCCATAAGTTAAGTCCGCTTGAAACTGTTTTATCTTTTCTTATCCTTCCCACAAATACCTCGTCTTTATTGTCAGCAACTATAGGCATGGGATATATGTTGTTTTTAACATCGTCCAGAACAACCACGCCCAGAGAGCCGCGCAGTATCTGAACGGCACCCTCAACGCTGCATTTTTTCTTAAACTGCACAAATATGCTTTCACTGTGACAGTTTGTTATGGGCACCCTCACGGTTGTGGCGGAAATTTTAATTTTATCACTTTTCAAAATCTTTCGGGTCTCATTTATAATCTTATGTTCTTCCTTGGTATACCCGTCAGCCTCAAAAGTGTCTATATGCGGCAGAATATTGTTGCAGATTGTATGAGCAAACTTATTTGCACTCCCCGTTTTCAGGTCGTCCATGCCCGCTTGACCCGCCCCGCTCACCGCCTGATAGGTTGAATATATTATTCTCTTTATTTTATACTTCTTATGAAGCGGACCAAGTGCAACTACCGCCTGAATTGTGCTACAGTTTGGATTGGCGATAATTTTATGATGCGGTTTTATAGCATCAAAATTTATTTCGGGCACAATAAGCGGAATGCCTTTATCCATTCTGAACGCACTTGAATTGTCTATAATAGTAGCACCAATTTCGGCAAATAGCGGCGCAAACTTTTTTGAAAGCTCACCGTCTATTGCAAACAGCGCATAATCTATTTCTTTTCCTTTTATGCTATCTTCACTAAGCTCCAGCACTTTTTTGCGCCGGCCTAAAAATAGGATAGTCTTTCCTGCACTTCTCCCCGAAGCATAAAAATAATAGTTGGCGTCCATCTTTTTCTCGGCCAGCACTTCAATCATCTTTTGCCCCACAAGGCCCGTTACCCCTACGATGGCGATGTTTTTTTTCATAGGTCTGCTCCTTTTGCAATTATCGGCTGCAGCTGCTGCCGGCTGAGTGCACTTTCTATAGTCTTATCTAAGAGCGTAAAGTCTGCTACAAGCGACTTTGGCTTGTTTAAATAATCATCCTGACGAAACGGCACAAAATATATATTTTTGGTAGCCATAAGTCTAGCCAAATTTGTCATATTAAGACCCAACCCATCATTAGTGGATATCCCTACCACAACCGGCTTGTTGTTGCGCATATGCGCCTTGGCCACCATAGTAGGCGCGGTGTCGGTTATAGCATTTGCAAGCTTGCTGAGCGTGTTTCCCGTGCAAGGAGCTATAACCAAAATATCTATCATATTTTTGGGGCCAATGGGCTCTGCCAGCATCAGCGTGTCAATAACACTATTGCCGGTAATTTCCTCCACTTGTGCCCTAAAATCCACAGCTTTGCCAAAACGTGTATCAAGGCTTGCTGTATTCAGTGAAAATATCGGCAAAACATTGTGTCCTTTTTCTTTAAGTTTTTTAATTTCCTGCAAAACGACCTGATGCATACAAAACGAGCCCGTTATTGCAAATCCTATATTTATCTTATTCAGTTTCATGCTTTACCCCCACTATTACTTCTTTCATAAGTCCGGCCGCGCTCATAGGCATATATTTGGTGGGAAGAGCCAGCGCCCAAACAAACTTGAACTCAGCCTTAGTGTCGTCAAAGCATTTGGCGGAGGCCAACTCTATAAACATCGTTTTATTTGATATATGCTTCAAGTCCTCATCTTCAAATACCTTTATGGGAATGGTATTAATTATCGCATCAAATTTAGAAATGTTTTTTAAAAGCTCCTTCTTTGTAAAATAATCCTTTGCATAAATGCTGGCGCTGTCAAGCTCCTTTTCTGTCACCATACAGCTATAATCTATACCCAGCTTGCCAAACAATATGGCAAGTGCTTTTCCGATGCGCCCCAAACCCAAAATGAGTACCTTTTGTTCAAAGACACTTTTATCGGTTTGCTCAATCAAAACGGGCAGCGTTCCTTCGGCTGTAAGCACAGCATTCTTTACAGCAAAATCCTCATAATCCAAAAAGTTAACATACTTCAAAGCCTTTTCTTCAAAAACCTTTTTTATGTCCTCTTTAATATTACCCGCAAACACCATACTTCCATGAGGCAGCTTTTTAACCTCGTCGATTTCAAATCTTTTGGCGGGAGAAAATATGTATATTCCCGCCTCATCAAACTCCAGCGGCCCTGCATCAAAACCCTGAGCAAATAATAGTTTGTGTAAAGCCCGATTTCTGGCGTCAGCTAAATCAATAAAATACTTCAAAAAATTAAACCCCCTTTATGGCATAGTATGAAAAATCAAGAGGGTATGTGCAAAAATAACCGTGACAGTCTATAATAGAAAGTAAACAGAAATAAGCTTTTTTACATATTCTGTGAAACAATACCGAAGTCTGTGTGTTTTTCTGTTTGTTTTTATCCCCGACCCCATAGTCGGCACACACAAACCGCTTGGCCGCACAAAAAAACACCCCTAAAAACCGTGTGTTTTAGGGGCTTGTGAAACAAACTCATCGGTCGGACGACGAGGCCATATTAATTGCTAAACGAAACAAATACTATCCAAAATCAAAGCCGTATTTGGATTTAAGTTCATTCATAAGCTCAATAAAGGACGAGCTGTCGTCACATGCAATATCAAAATACTGCAGATATGTTTCGGTGGGCATAATAACCCTGCTAGACTTAAACCCTATTTTGATGGCTCCGTCTCTTTTATGTTCTGGCAGCATATCAATGTCGCTCTTCTGATCACCAAACAAAAACACGTTGGGAATATTTTTTATCTTTTCTAGGGTGGGTGCCATTAAATTGTTTTCAGATTTATTAAGCCAATGTATCATCTCGCCCCTGACACCCAGCAGGCGGTTGTCGCCGTCAACCTCAAGGCGGTTTGCAAATACTTCAATGTTGTTAAAGTTACAATTTTCCCGCAAAAGCGTAGTTTCAATCACTTCAACAAATCCTGCCGACAAAATAACTACAGGGATATTACTTTTGTTCAGTTTTTCAAAAAATTCTCTGGTTCCGCTTCGCACACTTACAAGACCGTCATTAAGAATGGTCTCTTTCATTTCGCTTAGGCTTACCTTATATTTTACAAACAAGCCCATTTCTTCATACCACCAGCTGACAATCTTATCTCTCAAAATGGGATCATTTGTTTTATTATATTCTCTCAGCCACCCCAAAAATTTGGTGCCGACCTCCTCACATTCTTTCTTGAATTTCGGAGCTGAGGATTTCAAATGCGGAGGCAGTTCCCATGAAGACATGCCGTTTGTTATCGTCTGGTCATAATCACTCAGCACATAAAAGTTGCCGCCTTTGATTTTGGCCAATTTCTCTTTTACCTTATCGCCAAAGTATATCATAAAAACTCCTCAAATCATATTATCCTAACAAAAGAGCACCCTGTGAAAGTACTCCTATTATAGCACATATTACTAAAAAGCCTATCGATTTTCTAAAATTTTCTGCCGCTCTTCTACATTTTTAAAAAAGTTGTCCTCTACCGCACCAAGCTTATTTTTCAGTTCATTCAACTGTGGATACACCTCATCCAAAAATTCCTCGGTCTTATAAACCTCTATGGCCTGAAGAATTTCCATATTGGTGTGCCTTGTATTAATAAATTTTGTTATTGTTTTTATATCTAAATCATCATTTAGGTCTATCCCCAAAGCCTGCGCAACCAATTCGCCATAGTCATCAAACTTAGTTCTGCAAAATTCATATTTATATATCGCTTCTTTTTGCTCCTGCTTTCGCTCGGCAGAGTTGCCCTTGCAATACTCAAGTGAAGCAAACTCTCCAAAATTAAACCCATCAAGACCGCTATCGCGCACCAAATCAAAGTTGGTGTCAACCTCTTTAATCACAAAATATCTATCCTCATCCACCAGCGTTTTTGCAATGGGTAAGGTTTCAGCATTATAAATACTCAAACCCACATTTTGCTTATCCTGTTTGTCATCTGATCGACCCCTTGCCGCCATACGCTCAAACAAAACCTTTTCGGGCACCTGAAGCTCCATAACCATATCAAAGTTGATATATCCCCTAATCCCTTTGGCGTTTTCCCATGTTCGGGGATACCCCTCTAAAATATATCCGTTTTTACAGTCCTGCTCACAAAGCCTCTTTGCCAAAAGGGTAAGAGTCATACTTGCCGGCGCAATCAATCTGTTTTCAGTATAATACTTAAACTGTTCACCAAGCTCAGAGCCGCTTGCCTGCTCCCGTCTGATTAGGTCTCCTACCGAAATTGCGGGTATGCCCAAAGCTTTGCTTAAAATAGCGCACTGTGTACCTTTTCCGCCATTGATTGGGCCCACAACATTTATTGCAAGAGGCGGAGGATTATTTTTGAGCTGCTCAAGATATTGCTTATATTCTTCCATTTTTAACACCATCCTTGGGGTCTTATTATACCAGATAAACGCCGTTTGTCAAGACACCGAAGTGTTACATCATTGGAGCAAACAGCCGCAAAATCCTGCCCACAAAACGGCTGAACCATTTTCTCTCTTTTAAGTGCTGAGGATTAAGCTCTTCTGAGCTGTTTTCAAGTCTTTCAAAATTTTTCTTTATATCAAAAATAATTGGGTCATCATACAGCATAACAGCATTTTCAAAGTGCAAAAAGAAGCTTCTGAAGTCAAAATTTATTGTACCCACACAAGCAATTTTATCATCGCTCAAAATCATTTTTCCATGCACAAAGCCTTGGGTATATTCAAAAACCTTAACGCCTGCTCTCAGCAACTCACCAAAATAACTAAATGATAAACAGCTAATAATTTTTCGGTCCGGAATTCCGGGGATTATAATCTTCACATCCACGCCGCTTTGCGCTGCCATTTTCAGCGCACCCAATATCGTTTCGTCTACAATAAAATATGGTGTTGTGATATATAGATATTTTTTGGCGTCATTTATTAGCTTGAGCATTGCTCCTCTTGCAACGCACCCGTCGTTTATAGGCCCGCTGCAAAAGGGCTGAACAAACCCGCTGCCCTCAAAATCCTTTTCAAAATCGCATTTATATTCCGCCAAATTTACGTTCTTGTTGCAGGCACGTTCATAGTTTCTGAAAAATGCAACCGTAATAGGCCACACAGCATCGCCCATAAGACGCAGACCGCAGTCCTCCCAAATGCCGAAGGGGCTTTTGATATTGCAATATTCATCAGCAAGATTTATGCCGCCCGTAAACCCTACTTTGCCGTCAACAACCGCAATTTTACGGTGATCTCTATAATTTACAAATTGGTTAAAGGTTAATCTAAGCTTGTTAAAAGGCACGGCTTCAATATGAAACCATGCAAGTTTTTTAAAGTATTTTTTCTTGAACTTATCGGCACACCCAAAATCGTCATAGATAATTTTTACCTTAACACCATTTGCAGCACGCTCCTTTAGAGCTTCTAAAACATCTTCCCACACTCTGCCGGGTTTTATGATATAATACTCCAGCAAAACAAACTTCTGAGCATCCTTAATGGCTTCTATCAGGTCCGCCACATAGCTTTGGCCGTCACCGTAATATTTAACCTTGGTGTTGACATATACCGGGGCGCCGTCAATACTAAATAGATACTTGGCTGTGTTTGCATGCCTCCTGGTTTCAAGCTCATCCATAAGCTTAGGGTCCTGCAAAAGCTCTTTCTGCGTATCCCGGTCAATCTTTGCCCATTTTTTACGCTGCCGGTTAGAAAAATAAATGCCCTTTGCCTGCAGATAGAGCACTGTTCCAAACAGCGGCAAAATTAAAATCACCAGCAGCCACATAGCCTTGTATACTTGCTCATCCTTATTAAACCCCATCACACAAAGGGCGGTAAACAGCGCCACAAGCTGAACAATTCCGTAATAAGCCATATTGAAATATACCGCAATAAGCAGCAAAACCGCCATGTTCAGCAAGAACATGAGCCCCAACACAAATTTATACGAAGTAAAAAATCTTAATATTCTTTTCATACAAAACAATTATACCAAAACCTTCTAACTATGTCAAAAAACAAAAATGCTTAAACACTAAAATTTTAATTAATCTGTCTGATAAGCCAAAAAAAATTGATATGGACTTTTAGAATAAGTTGTGCTATACTTAATAATCTTAAGGAGATAATGAAAATGATGAACGAATATAAAGCATCCCCACAACCACGATTTACCGACTTCAGTTTTAGCGTAGACGGCACTTTGATTGACCGAAAAGGAAACATCCGCGACGGAGTTCTTTTGCTGATTAACCTAATCAAGCAAAACTACCCTGATGCCCATATAAATATTATCTCAAGTTTGCCCTATGAAAATGCAAAAAATGCAGTTGACCAAATAAATTCAAGATTAGCATGGCATGGTATGGGGCCAATCGCACCAAATTACAGCTGTCTGTCAGGGGCCGTTTTTGTTGAAAGCAACGGCAGGGCGTATACTGCAACAAGTCTGCCCGCTGATTTTATTAAAGGTGCTATAGAAATTGCAAAATATCACGACCCGATGGCAACAGTCTACCTTAATGTATGTGACGACATAGACCTAACCGCTATAGACAAAGATCTTTATGGAGATGCTCAAGGGCAGCGGGCACTATCTGTGCAGCATAAATCTGAGTTTCACTCCGAAAGTTGGATAAAGCGTAATTTGTATGATAGAGTTGTAGAATATCTAAAAACAAAAGTACAGCCGGACTTCCCCACCGAAGCCGTGTCAAAACAGCAGTTCGAAGAGGATTTGGAACAAAACAAGGTGAGAACTATTCAAATGTCTTCAATCTCAAAAACCTTCAGCAAAGAAATCTTTGGCGATCTTAAAAAATATGCCGCAGAATATAACCAAGCAAACGGCACCAATATCAAAATAACACCCGGAAGTGCCGCTATCGAAATTTCGAGCAACGGAAAGGAATGGGGCTACGCTCAGCTTATAGGAACACCTAACGAGAAACATATGTATATAGGTGACGGCAACAACGACTGCAAAATTTTGGAGGCAGTTAAAAATGCAGGCGGATGCGCCATCGGTTTCAGAAAAATGCCCGCTGCAAAAAGCGGAAACTATGCCGCAACAGAATTTGATCAGGTCATAAAAATTATAAAACATGAACATGCTGGAGGCCATCCCAATGAATATGCCGATACAAAAACAGCAAGAGAAGAAATAGAAAATCAAAGTGATAGCAAGTTTTTAGGAGTAATCAGCGCAATACACACCCCGCTTGCAACTCCTGTAGCAAAAGTTAAGAGCTTGTTCAACGAAAACCCAATGGATAAATAAAGGTATCCTGCACTGCAAAAGACCGCCGTAAGGCGGTCTTTTTTCATTTACACAAAAAGAATCAAAGCATAGTAACTTTCATTAAAATCTCTTAATAACTTCAACAGGTGACTTGCGCGAAAATAGCAGTATAGGCACGGCTGTTGCAACAAATGAAATACCAAAGCTTATTAAAAATATCCACAGGAATATAAGAGTGTCAAGGTTAAACAATGTGAACGAAAGCGCTAATGAAGCTTGCATAACTATATTTGCCACAATAACCGCAAGTGCGGTGAGAGCTAATGTCGCTATAAATATAAGTGTTGCCAAAATTGCGCTGCTCATTAGAAATATATGCGCAATATCCCGATTGCCTGCACCAAGAGCCCGCAGAATTCCGATATCTCTTTTGCGATTTTCAATGGTTTCGGATACAAACAAGTATATCAAAATTAGCGAGAATAATGCCGTAAATATACTTGCCATAAGCATTGCGCTGTTAAACACCGAAATCTTGTCACTAAAATCCTCAATTGCACGGGCATTAAAGCTTTGAAGCACATAGTTTTTGTCGGTAAACAGTTCTATTATTTCAGCCAGAGCTTCCACATTCATGCCGTTTACAGGAATAATAAGTTCAAAGCTTGGAAAATTTATTTTCTGATAAATTCCGTAATACCTGTTTCCGTTTTGAGCAACCTGTTTGTGCATAAAGTACGCTTTATTTACAATAACTTCCTGTGCGTCAGTAACACCCACAACCTTGAAGCTTACATCATTGGTGCCGCCAATATTCAAAATAACATCCATGTTGTTTTCGTTAAACAGATAGTCGGTGCCCGAGATAGTCAGACTTTCTTCAAACAAAAGGTTAAACAGGTCCAACGGCAGAATGATGTTTTTAAATGCATCCGTCTCATTGCCGATTGCGTCGGCCAAACCAGAAGCCGGAGTATCGCCGGTAGCATATAAATACATAATGGTTCCGGTTGAGCCTTCTGGAATTACAAAATTCAGTCCGGTGGGATAGTGATTGCCCGTTCGGATGGCACTGCCTCTAATAAAACTGAAGCTATGAGCAGTTGTAGCTACTTCCCCTTGAGGATAATAGTCTACAAATTCCGAAAAGCCGTGCAGAACGCCGTATACCTTGTTCAGTCTATATTCAAACTCTTTTTTGAGGTCTGCGTTTGAAGATTTAAGTGTCATTGTGCTTTTATTTACAAACTTTTCAAAGTCGGTTTCATATATCCCCTGAATAAGCATTGCTCTACCATTTATTACAACGGGCTTACTGTATGTAATAATGCCGCTCTGATCTTTTATTAAAACAAGTTCTTCAATGCTGTCAATATACTCAACCGGACCGCCGGGGCTACTTCTGAAACCATATACTTTGAGCATATTTGCGAGATAGTCACTTATTGCAATATTGGAAACATTGTTGGCGTCGGGGTAGTTTCCGTAAAGTATCTTCTGCCCCAGACCGTTTTTCTTTCCGGCACTGTTTTCTCCCGCTACAGGCGCCATTTCAATAAGGCCGCTTATATAAAACTCTTTGTTGGGGCTGGTAGAAAAGTTCGGGCCGAATGAAACTGGAAAGTTAACACTAAAAAAGTTTTTAACGCCTGATATTTCGGTTACAAACTCGTGCCGGTCATTTGAATTCATCTGTTGATCGTCAGTTCTTTTAAACCCCACATAAGTGGCTCCGCTGTCAAACACATTCCGTGACTGAGCAACGGTATTGCTGTATCCAGCCAGAATTATAAACATACTGAAAAACACCAAGGACATAGCTGAAAGCAAAATCACGAAAGCAGTCTTTACTTTTTTAAGACCCATGTTGACCCTTGCCATGCTAAACACCTGGTCAAATGGCATTCTTCCCGCTTTTAAGTTTAATTGCGATTTGTCGGTAGGCTTGTCGGCCTCGTTGTTCTTTATGTTTTTAGCCACCCATTTTCCGCCCTGTGCTGCCTTGTCGCTGACCACCTTTCCGCTATCCAGCTCAATTATGCGGTCGGCATATTTAAGCACAATTTCTTTTTGATGAGATACTCCCACAATCAGTGTTGTCTTTGAAATTTCTTTTAAAATCTGCCAAATCTGTGTTGAATTTTCTTCATCCAAATTACCTGTGGGCTCGTCTACAAACAATATTTGCGGCGACTGAATAAGTGTGCGCGCTATTGCCACCCTCTGCCTCTCGCCACCTGAAAGCTCGTTGGGGATACGGTCTTCAAAACCTCCAAGCTTCAGTTTTTTAAGTACTTCACTTATCTCTTCATCTGTGGGAACATTCCCCGTAAAGCTTCGGCCAAGCCTTACATTCTCTTTTACGCTCAGGCTTGTTATCAGGTTATGGTCCTGAAACACAAAACTGATGCGGCTGTTTCGATAAGCGTCCAGCTCATTATTTGAAAGCGTAGTAATATCCACGCCGTTGAGCATTACCTGCCCTTCGTCCCATGTTTCAATGCCGCCCAAAATATTAAGAAGGGTTGACTTTCCGTTTCCGCTAGGGCCGTATATAAATGTAAGTCCTGTTTTGTCAAACTTAATACTTACGTCATTAAGCGCTCTTACCCAATTACCTTTTTTGTTTCGGTATATCTTACTTAAACCTTTTACCTCTAACATTTTTTCCTCCGCTAAACTTAAAAAGATGTAAAAAACTATTACTATCAAGTAATAGTTTATCACAATTTATTAGTTTTTAAAAATGAATTAAGGTGATTTTTTGTGCTGCAATCTACTTTTAAATATTATGTTAGCCTTCAAATTCTGATGACGGCAAAACCGAATTTTGATTATGGTCTATTTGTCTTAATTGAATTAGGCCCTTTGGGTCATAGTATGCTGTATACTTGTCATACTCCCCTTCTATATAAGCACCATCTTCAACCAAAACATCATAGCCATATTGACTTCTAATTTCAGACTTAATTTGCTCGGGGCTCATATGTCTTATTTCATCAGTGCGGTCAGTGCACAAAATTCCGTTCATAAGATCATATTCATGCAAAAATATCGTTGCTTCAAAACCCATAATGGTTTTACTGTGCCCCAGACCCTCTTCATCCTGATATTCTATCTCAATTTCATAAGGACGTTCGACATGGGCGATAAAACGCATATCCCCATCCTGAAGTGAAGCACTAAGCTCCCAATATTTTGTTTGCCCTCTGCGTCCTACTACTTGTGGGTTGATATAAATTAAATCAACATCCTGCTGATCTCCCTGTCTTGCGTCCACTTCCTGATTGTGCCTGATAAACATTATGCGCTTTGGAATTCCGATTTGTACCGCCGCCATAGAATAAACCTTGTTATTATTGTCATAACAAAAGTCTCTCAAAGCATTTATATCATTTTCAAGCTGCTCATCAGGGAACAGCACCTGCGCCGATTTTTGCCTTAAAAAATCATAATCCTCAGCAACAGTAAATCTTCTAACCATATTTGCTCCTTAAATCCGGTTTATTATATTATTTTTCTAAACTCATTATAACAAACTGCACCAAAACTGTCAATATCACAATCTTAGCCAATTAGCGATACTGCGCGCAACTTCAGAATATTTTCCGGTATAACAATGCCCTGCATCTTTGATTATGTGACCGGTCAGTTTTGTATTTTTAAAAGCAGATTTTAAATAGTCAATGCATTCCTGCTTGTTGGTTTGAAAAATTGCATCATCATCGCTGCCGATTTCAATAAGTATGTCGTTTCTAAGTTTAACAAGCTTATTTGAAACTGTCTTAATGCCATACCTGAATAAATCAAAATTTTCATCTTCCCGTCTTTGCCAATATTGACCGCTTGGGTTATCCGTTTTTGAAAGTTCTAACATATCACACGGAGCAAGCAAGATAATTTTTCCGTCAAAATTCTTTTGAGCTGCATAATAAACAACTTTATTACAGCCATAGCTGTGGCCGGATAAAACAATTTGTTTATAATCATGGCTTTTTGCAAATTTGATTGCAGCATCAATATCTAATATGCAATCTTCAAAAATCTCATTCTTTGCCCCTATAACTACAGCTCCCGTTTTTTCATTATTCTTTTCTATAATAAATTCATATTCTTCGTGTGAGCCGCGATTATCAAAAGTCAGAAGAGAGTACCCTCCATTCATATTCGTTAATTCTTTCGCAATACTATCCAAAAATCTTTGCCTATAAAAATAATCTGCTGTGCCGTGCAAATGAATAACTATTTTGTTTGTTTTTTTCTCCGGCTCAAATAATAAACCATCTAAACGAATATTTTCTTTTGTGTGAAACCGCACAAGTGTTGTCTGCATATTATCCTCCTTATTTTTTGTTTTGTTTTACCCAGATTTTGCCGCAAAATACTTTTTTAAGCCCTATGTGTCTATATAGTTTTTCAGGATACCCGCCTTCGGCTGTTTTGCAAAAGATAGTCTTGACTTTTTGCTGGATAAGTAGGTCTAGTATGAGTTTCAGCGACAATGCAACTCTTGTTCTCCTAAACTTGGGTATTATAGTAAATCCGCTTATATAACTCATATCTTTATACGTTGAAAGTACCAATTGCCCTGCGTATTCATCTCTATATTTAATCAGATAAATTGATGTGGTTTTTGAAAGGCGGGTGGTAAATTGTTCCCACATTTCCATGAGCCAGCCCGTGCCCAAATCCGAATACGGATTGTCAAACGAAACTGATGAAAATCCAAGCTTACTCACCATCCGGACCACTGCCTGACTGTTTTCGTCCGCCCGTTCAAATGTAATTTCAGGCGGCACAACCAATTTCTCAAACCTATCTTTCAGCTTTTTTATATTGTCAAATACAAACCAATTTTCCTGTGTTTTTATGATATAATCTTTTAGTTTTTCTTTAACTCCAATAAAATGGTCTTCAATTTCATAGATTGCCGGAATAATTTTTCTTTTGCTAAACCAACTTTCAATTTTTTTAATATCCGGATTATTACCCCTAACAAAAACAAAATTGCTGTCATGGTCCTTGACATATTTGCTGACGCCAAAGCACAAATCAGAAGACCTTTCCCACTCACTAAAAAAGGGAGCGTAGTCAATATAAAAATCAACGAGTTTTGATATCATTAAAGCTCCTTTTTAAATTATTGCTATATTCATTTTCTTTTGTTTATGCAAATATATTCGCTTAACTCTTTATTTCTGCCGCCGTTAGGCAATGATTCATAATAATCTAAATGTTTCTCTACCGATGTTAGTGCTATATAAAATGCCTCGCAACCATACTCTTCTTTTATTTTCTCAAGCATCCATTTCGTCTGAAACTCACTCATGGTTCTTGTATACCTTTTTCCTTCAAAAAGATATTTAACATTGACTATAGAGGCTTGTGCAGAGGATGCATTCATTTTTGTAAGAGACACCACTTTTGCAACAGCTTCAGTTATACTTATTTCTCCAAATGCATATCGTTTTCCATATTCATAGCAAGAGCTTATCATGCTTTCATTTATCGTACTATTGGTCTTAGATTTTCCTATGGAGTTATTCAAATTATCAGGTTTACAAAAACTGCAAAATTCCTCACTATCTTGTATATAATTCAACTCGCATTTAGGACATTTTTTACAACTCACTTCTGTTTTCTCCTCTTCATTGCTATCAATATTATATCATAGAAAAAACAAAAAAGAAAGCGGCAACGCGCTTTCTCCTGTGACAACACATAAGGTTCATATTTATGCATATATTAAATGAGTTTTATAGTCAAAGTTAATTGCCGCTTTTCCAAATCTTGGAAATTCAAAACACTTTCTTTAAAATTACTTAAAGGGTTTGGCTATACAATGACAGAAAAAAAATACGATATAATGTAACGGATTTTTGCAAAACATAGGGTTTCATTTTATAACCGAATGGTGGAGCGTGTGGTTTTAAAAACGAACCCAACATTGATTAAGGTCGGTGTCGTTTGTTATGCTGAAAAAACCATCACGCTACCTTCTAGCCAAAAACTGCTTTAAGCAGTTTTTTTG